>NZ_JBFULT010000037.1:0-27031 GCF_054049755.1 Bradyrhizobium sp. P5_C11_2 | reverse complement strand
GACTGCGGCTGGATCGAGCGCGCCTTCGACGACGTCATCGCCGGCAGCCACAAGGTCCCCGGCGCGATCTGGTCGCTCGGCAAGACGCTGGTCGACAACGCGGTGCGGCGGTCGGCGTAAGGTCTCCGCCGCGGCCTGGTGTCGCGACCTGCGGCCTGCTGAAGCAGTCCGCCTTCTGAAACTCGAAATCGGCACCTACTTTTCCGGCATTGACCTGACCGGGAGAGGAGTCGGCGATGCCTGTGACTGGCGGCTGTCATTGCGGTGCGATCCGCTATGAAGTGAACGGCGACATGATGGTGCACGCGCTCTGCCATTGCGTGGACTGCCGTCGCCACTCCGGGGCACCGATGGTCGGGTGGGCGATGTATCCGCTCGAAGCGGTCAAGGTGGTCCGCGGCGAAGCGAAGATCTATCACTCCTCCGAGCATGGACGCCGCCACTTCTGCGCCGATTGCGGCACGGGGCTGTTCTACGTCAACGAAAACCTGATGCCGGGCATCATCGACATCCAGAGCGGCACGTATGATGACCCCGATGCCGTTCCGGCGATGATGCACATCCAGGTCGCCGAGCGGATTGGTTGGATGGAGCGGGCCCACGAACTGCCCGTCTTCGAACGATTTCCTCCGCTCGAATGACGGCGTGGAGGCATCGTACGACTGCTCAGGCCGCCTTCGAGGGCTCCGGGGGACACGTCGAGCGGAATCAGGAATTCTTCGCGCAGAACTTCGCATGGGTGCATAGGCTGAGCTTCCTGGCCATCGTCATGTTCTCCTCAAGTCACGAGCCGTTGCTTCTGTACTGACCCGGCGATTGTCCGTGGAGACGGCTGAACGCTTTCGAAAACGCAGGCCCGGACTCATAGCCGACGGCAAGTGCGATCTCTTCAATGGAGCTGCGGGTCTCACGTAGGGCTTTTGCCGCCAAGTTCATCCGCCAGCGCGCGAGATAGGCGCGCGGCGGCTCACCGATCAAATGGGTGAACCTGCGCGCGAAGGTGGCGCGAGACAGACGCGCATGATCAGCCAATGCCGCGACAGTCCAGTTTTCCTCGGGCTGCTCATGGATTAGCCGCAAGGCGCGGGCGACGGCCGGATCGCGCATTGCACCGAACCAGTCCGCCGCACCTTCGCCCTGGTTGTCCGCCCATGCCCGCAGGAGCAAAACAAGTGCGCTATCGAGCAGGCGCGATGCGATGATATCGGCCGCCGTTCGAGCAGCGTGCGCTTCGACGCGAAGCAACTCCAGCACAAGCCGTAATGGCTCGTTCGCCTCGACCTGTTGCGCGGTGAGGTGAATGAGGGGCGGCATCAATGATACCATCGGATGCGGTGCCGCCTCGACGGTCTGATATTTTGCGCATAGTAGCGTCGTTGTATCCGGCGCGGAGACGCTTCGGTGGGATGGTCCCGCGGACAGCGCCTCGCGAATGGGAACGATCGCGGCATCCGACGGGTCGCTCAGGGCGTGGCCCACACCGCTCGTCACCAGGACGACATCGCCGCGCGAAAGCCGAATGGCGTCCTCACGGCCGGCCAGCCTCAGCCAGCAGCCGCCCGCGAGAACGACGTGAATGGCGGAGCTTCGCTGCGGATCGACACCGATACCCCAGGGGCGATGCAACACCGCCGTTCCGAGGAAGGCGCCGCCGGTGCGATACGGCGCCAACATGTCCGATATGGCATCCAAGCGTCCGCTCCAGCGTCCCGATCGGGTCTGTTTGAGACGATCGGACATGATTTTGCAAGTCGCGCACATCGACGGCGCCGACGCGCCGGCCCAGAACGGATGACAGCAATTTCACTGGAGACGAACTCATGAGTGGGACTTCGGCCAACAAGGCCATCGTACGCGACTTCCTGGAAAGGGCTATCAACCAGGGAAATTTCGACGCTGCCGCGATCCATTTCGGGCTGCGCTATGTCCAGCACAACCCCATGATCGCGGATGGCGTCGAGGGCATCCAGAAACATCTGTCCGAATTGCGCCGGCAGTTTCCGGAATTGCGCGCCGAGGTGAAGCGCATCGTTGCCGAGCGCGATCTCGTCGTCGCACACGTTCACGCGCAGCGCACGCCCACCGACCCCGGCCTTGCCATCGTCGACATCTTCCGGCTGGAGGATGGCAAGCTGGTGGAGCATTGGGAGGTGCGGCAACCCGTGCCCGATGCGGCCGTGCACGGCAACGGGATGTTTTAACGGCATCGAGCGCGGGCGACCGGGTCGTGCTCACCCGGCAGCCCGAGCGGCCGCGATGGCGTGTGGCGCTGCCTTGACACCGTCATTGCCTGGCTTCGGCCGCAACGACGGCGGAGCGCGCTACCCCTCCACATTCGCCTTCATCGCCGTCTCGAACTTGTCGACGAACTCGGCGAGCTCGTCGGCGCCGAGATCGCTGACGGCCCAGAAGTTCAGGCCGCGATTGCCCCAGCGGCGGCAGTTGAAGCCCTGCATGGTCTGGGTCTTCGGCGAACGATGCTCGACACTCGCGGTCTGCGACACGAACAGGTTGATGACGTGCTGCCGGCGCCGGTAGACCACCGCGCCGATGGCGCGGGCGTCGATATAGTCGAGCCGGCCGCCGACCAGCGTAAAACCCTGCGCGGTGAGATCGATCACCGGCGGCGCCACGTCGAGCTTGCCGTTGAACCAGGGTTTGACGGTGTGCTGGTCGGTCGAGATCACGTCGGTCAGATGGCCCGCCTGAAGCGAGCGCAGATGGGCGGAGACGACTTCGGACAGGATGCGCTGCTGGTCGTCCTGGCGCAGCACGACGGCGACGACCCCGCTGGCGGCGAGCGCCGAGACCGCGGAGCCCATCGCGAAGCCGCGCAGCACGGAGCGGCGGCTGGGCTGGCGCTGCGGTTGTGGCAGCGATGCCTCGATCCGGGCGCGCAGGCTTGCCGGCGCGGTGTAGCGCAGGTTGGTATCGGCGAGCGCGCGCTGCATCTCGCGTTGCGCCGCAAGCTCCGCGGCGCAGGCCGGGCAGCTTGCGATATGCGCCTCGACCTCGCGCGCGTGGCCGGCATCGAGCTCGTTGTCGAGCAGCGCATGAAGCAGGATCTTTGCTTCGTCGCAGGTCATTTCGAGTGCTCCTCTTCCGCCATCCAGGCCGCGCGCAGCATGGCGCGGGCGCGTGCGAGGCGGGACATCACGGTGCCGACGGGGGCGCCGACGGCCTCGGCGATTTCACGATAGGACAGGTTGCTGATCTCCCGCAGCACGAAGGTTTCCTTGAACGGTTCGGCGAGCGCATCGATCAGCTTGCGAATGGCGCCGGCGTCGCGGCTGCGCAGCACTTCGGTTTCAGGGCTCGCCTCGGTCTCCTGCCATATCGGCGTCTGCTCGGCGGCGCCCGGCATATCCTCGATCGCTGTGTGCGAATGCGCGCGCCTGGCATATTCTGCGTTGCAGACGTTGCGCAGGATCGCGAACAGCCAGGGCTTCATCGCCGGCCCCCGATAGCTGTCGAAATGCTTCAGCGCGCGCAGATAGCATTCCTGCACGGCGTCCTCGGCATCGGAGGCGTCGCGCAGCAAATAGCGCGCGAGCGTGTAGACGTCGTCGAGATAAGGCAGCGTCGCTTCGCGGAAGCGCTGCGCCTTCTGCACATCGTCGGTGACGGGCATCGCCTCTCGCTTTGCCTCTTGGTCTGCTGGCGGCTTCGTTTCGTCCCTATGCGTGACTGAAGGCGCACGAGCCCGGCCGGCGTGGGACCACCGGCCGGGCAAGACGTTGATGCCTTGGTTTGAGATGTTACTCAACCTTGATCATCCCCGTCATGTGCGGATGCAACGAACAAAAATATTTGTAGTCGCCCGCATTGGTGAAGGTGAACGAGAATTTGTCGTCGGTGTCGAGCGTCTTGGACCTGAACTTGCCGGCCGACACGATGGTGTGGGGAATGTCGTCCCGGTTGGTCCAGGTCACGGTGGTGCCGGCCTTGATCTTGAGCTCGGCCGGCTGGAACACGAAATTGTCGATATGCACCTCCGTGTCGTCGGCGGCGCGGGCAGTCGTGACGGGCAGCAGGATGGCCGCGGCCAAAGCGACACCGAAGTCGCGGCGATTGAGTGTCTTCATTGTCAGCTTCCGATCAACCCTGAATTCAGCCTTGAATCAACCTTGGAGCGGCGTGTCGATGATCGCGAGCCGCTGCTCGTTCTGCTTGAAGTTGATGCTGGCAACGCCGAGCATGGAGCGCAGCCTTGCGTCCTCGACCTTCATCGGTCCGGGCGAGGGGGCCGTCCCGGGCGCCGGCTGCGGGAAGGCGGTCGAGCGCGCCGTATGGAAGGTGAGGTTGCCCTCGACCTTCTGCATGACCTGGTGGATGTGGCCGTTCAGCACGGTGACCGAGCCAAAGCCCTTGACGTATTCGAGCGCGCGGCCGCCGTCCTCGGTGCCCCAGCCCCATTCCGGATAGACGGTCCAGAGCGGGATGTGCGCGAACAGCACGATCGGCGTCGATTTCGACTTGCCGCGCAGATCGTCCTCCAGCCAGGCGAGCTGCTCGGCGCCGAGATTGCCGAGCCCGCCGGCCTTGAGGTCGACGACGTTGACGAGGCCGATGAAGTGCACGCCGCCGGCATCGAAGGAATACCAGCCCTGGCCCTTGGTGCCGCGGCCGTAGCGATCACGATAGAATTTCACCTCCTCGTCGAGGAAGTCATGCTCGCCCGGCACGTAGTGCACATCGAGCTTGCTCTGCGAGATGATGCGCTCGGCATTGTCGAACTCGGCGGCCTTCGAAAGGTGGGTGATGTCGCCGGTGTGGATCATGAACGACGGCTTGGCCGGCATCGCGTTGATCTTGTTGATGGCTTCCTCCAGCGTGCCGAGCGCGTTGGGATTGGCCGGCTTGTCGAAGCCGACATGGCTGTCGCTGATCTGGAGGAAGGTCATGCCGGGTGCGGTCGCGGCCTGCGCGGAATCGATGATGCCGAGCGAGCGCGGCACCCCGCCCGTGATGGTCCAGAGCACCCCGGTGCCGGCCCAGGTCATGCATTCCAGCACCTTGCGGCGGTTCAAGCCGTCGTCGCCGTGATCGTGTCCGCTCATCGCGCAGCTCCTCGTGCCCGGAATTGGGCTTCGGGGAGGTGATTGGGGGAGGGGCGGGTTTATTCGCGGGTGGCGATGACGTTTTCGTGAGGGGGGTAGCCCGTATGGAGCGAAGCGGAATACGGGGCCAGATTTGCGACAGTTCCCGGATTGCGCTTCGCTCCATCCGGGCTACAGACCGGAGTTCGCGAACTCCCGCACGGCCTCCACCACGCGTGCCGGCACTTCCTGCGCCACGCAGTGTCCGGCGTCCTCAAAGACCAGCGTGCCGACGCGCGGAATCAGCGACACGGCGCGCGACGCCATCGCCTTGTAGATCGGCCCGGACTTCGCGGCAGTCGTGATGCGCACGGGGCAATCGATCTCGGCGAGCCCTCCAAACGGGTTACCGCGGGCATCGCCAACGTAAACCTGCTCGATCGCCTCGTAGATCGGACGCAGCATCGCGGATTCGATCTCGGGCGTGCAGGAGAGTCGGACCCGGCCATCGTCGAGCGGCACGAAGCCATGCCTCACATAGGCCCACAGCGACGTCTCGGTCCAATCGGCAAACGTCGGCGCCGTGCGGTAGCGCTCGAAGACGGCATCAGCGCTGTCGAACTCGGCCCGCCGGCGCAGTGTGCCCTGCACGAGGGACAAGGACTCTTCGCTCAATCCTCCGGGCCGCGCCGCGCGCGGGTCCATGACGGTCGGTTCCATCACGAACAGGCGTGTGAAGCGTCCGGGCAGTAGCTTTGCCGCAAGCAGAAGATCGGTCGCACCGGCGCTGTGGCCGATGCCGTAGACGTCGCGCAGGTCGAGCGCATTGATCACCCGGCAGACGTCCTCGGCGTAGTCGAGAAAATGATAGGAGCCCGGCTTGTGGCTCGCGCCATGGCCGCGGCGGTCGAGCGCATAGACGGTGTAGGCCGATGCAAGCTCGCGCGCGACCTCCTCCCAGACATCGGCGACGAAACCGGTGCCGTGCACGAGCAGGGCAGGCGGCTTCCCGCTCTCGCCCCATTGCAGCATGGCGATCTCTGCGTCGGCCGGGCCGATTGGAAAGCGGTGCGGATTGATCATGAGTACAGAGGTGATGCGTCGCAGCCCGGATGGAGCGTAGCGTAATCCGGGGCCAGCATTGCGGCAACTTCCCGGATTGCGCTTCGCTCCATCCGGGCTACGGGGGTCGTTTACTTCGCATCCTCCAGGATCATGCTCGCGCCCTTCTCGGCGATCATCGCCGTCGGCGTGTTGGTATTGCCCGACGTGATCGTCGGCATGATCGAGGCATCGACGATGCGCAGGCCGCTGAGGCCGTAGAAGCGCAGGCGCTCGTCGACCACCGCCATCGGGTCATTCGCCGCGCCCATCTTCGCCGTGCCGACCGGATGGAAGATGGTGGTGCCGATGTCGCCGGCGGCCTTCGCGAGCGACGCATCGTCGTCGCCGACGGAGGGGCCGGGCAGATATTCGCTCGGGCGGTACTTTGCGAGCGCCTTCTGCTGCATCAGCCGGCGGGTGGTGCGGATGGCGTCGGCGCCGACCTGGCGGTCGTCGTCGGTCGACAGATAATTCGGCGCGATGATCGGCTTCTCGTCCGGGCTCGCCGAGCGCAGCCGCACGGTGCCGCGCGAGGTCGGCTGCAGATTGCAGGCGCTCACCGTGATCGCGGGGAAGCGGTGCAGGGGATCGCCGAACTTGTCGAGCGACAGCGGCTGCACGTGGAACTGGATGTTGGCGCGCGCGCGCGTTGGATCGGAACGCGTGAAGATGCCGAGCTGCGACGGCGCCATGGTCAGCGGACCGCGGCGTCGGAAGGCGTAATCGAGCCCCATCAGGCCGCGGCGGAACAGATTGTAATAGGTCTCGTTGAGCGTGCGCACGCCCTCCACCTTGTAGATCGCGCGCTGCTGGAGATGGTCCTGGAGATTGCGGCCGATACCGGGCTTGTCCATCACGATGTCGATGCCGAGCGGCGACAGCCAGTCGGCGGGCCCGATGCCGGAGCGATGCAGCACCTGCACCGAGCCGATCGAGCCGGCCGAGAGGATCACCTCGCGCCTGGCGCGCGCCTCGATGATCTCGCCGTTCTGGATGAAGCGCACGCCGGCGGCGCGGCCCTGCTCGATGATCAGGCGATCGACCAGCACGTGCTTCTCGAGCCGCAGATTGGGGCGGTTCAGCGCCGGCTTGAGAAAGCCGCGCGCCGACGACCAGCGCCGGCCGCGCTTCTGGTTGACGTGGAAATAGCTGGTGCCTTCGTTGTCGCCGGTGTTGAAATCCGGAATGCGCTTGATGCCCATCTCCTCGGCGGCATCGCCCACCGCATCGAGAACGGCCCATGACAGCCGCGGTGCCTCGATGCGCCAGCCGCCGCCGGCGCCGTGATGCTCGCTTGGCCCAAGGAAGTGATCCTCGAGCCGCTTGAACAGCGGCAGCACGTCGCCATAGCTCCAGCCGGTCATGCCGAGCTGGCGCCAGTGATCGTAATCGGCGGCCTGTCCGCGCATCGAGATCATGGCGTTGATCGCCGAGGAGCCGCCGATCACCTTGCCGCGGGGATAGGCGAGCGAGCGGCCGTTCAGGCCCGGCTCGGCCTCGGTCTTGAACATCCAGTCCGAGCGCGGATTGCCGATCGCGAAGAGATAGCCGACCGGGATGTGGAACCAGATCCAGTTGTCGTTGCCGCCGGCCTCGAGGATGAGGACTCGGTTCTTGGGATCGGCCGAGAGTCGGTTGGCGAGAATGCAGCCCGCTGTGCCGGCCCCGACGACAATGTAGTCAAACTCACCTTCAAGCCGCCTTGGCATTCTGCTTCCACCCGGATGGTCACTTAACGTTCCGTCCTAATAGGCAGACGCGGGGGACCGGGACAAGCCCGGCCATGTCGCGCGTACAGGGCACCCTTCGATCCGCGACGGTTAGGTGGACCGGCGCTTGCATGGTAGACAGTCCTGTATTCCCAACAAAGCTTGAGACCCTCCATGCCCATCGTGAACCGCGTCGCCGACCTTCAACCAGACATCCAGGCCTGGCGGCGGGATATCCACCAGCACCCCGAGCTGCTCTATGATGTCCATCGCACCGCAGCATTCGTCGCGGACCGTCTGCGCGAGTTCGGCTGCGATGAGGTCGTCACCGGCCTCGGCCAGACCGGCGTGGTCGGCGTGATCAAGGGCAACAAGCCGGCCGGCGAGGGCCTCAAGACCATCGGCCTGCGCGCCGACATGGACGCGCTACCGGTGGAGGAGCAGACCAACCTGCCTTACGCCTCGAAGAATCCGGGCAAGATGCACGCCTGCGGCCATGACGGCCACACGGCGATGCTGCTGGGCGCCGCGCGCTATCTGGCCGAGACCCGCAATTTCGCCGGCGATGCAGTGGTGATCTTCCAGCCCGCCGAGGAGGGCGGCGCCGGCGGCGCGGCCATGGTCAAGGACGGGCTGATGGAGCGCTTCGGCATCGAGCAGGTCTATGGCATGCACAACGGCCCCGGCATCCCGGTCGGCTCGTTCGCGATCCGGCCGGGCCCGATCATGGCGGCGACCGACGAGGTCGACATCATGATCGAGGGCCTCGGCGGCCATGCCGCGCGTCCGCACAAATGCGTGGATTCCGTGCTGGTTGGTGCGCAGGTGATCACCGCGTTGCAGTCGATCGTCGCGCGCAGCGTCGATCCGCTGGAATCGGCCGTGATCTCGATCTGCGAATTTCACGCCGGCAACGCCCGCAACGTCATTCCGCAAACCGCGACGCTGCGGGGTACAATCCGCACGTTGTCGCCGGAGGTGCGCAAGCTGGTCGAGAAGCGCGTGCACGAAGTGGTGGCGGGCGTGGCACAGATCACCGGCGCCAAGATCGACCTGCACTACAAGCGCAATTATCCGGTGGTGGTCAATCACGCCGCGGAGACCGAGGTGGCGAAGCGCATCGCCAAGCAGGTCGCGGGCGACGCCAACGTGCACGAGATGCCGCCGCTGATGGGCGGCGAGGATTTCGCCTACATGCTCGAAGCCCGTCCCGGCGCCTTCATCTTCTGCGGCAACGGCGACAGCGCCGGCCTGCATCACCCCGCCTATAATTTCAACGACGAGGCGATCGTGTTCGGCACGTCCTACTGGGTCAAGCTGGTCGAGGAATCACTCGCCGCGTCATAAGGCCGAGCTCGAAGCACAAACGAAAAGGGCCCGTGCATCGCACGGGCCCTTTGTCTTTGCGGAATGATCGGCTCAGAAGATCCGCGAGAAGATCRCGTAGAGCGTGGCCGACAGCGCGATCGCGCAGGGCAGCGTCAGCACCCAGGCCATCAGCAGGTTGCGGATGGTCGCCAATTGCAGGCCCGAGCCGTTGGCCGCCATGGTGCCGGCGACGCCCGACGACAGCACATGCGTGGTCGAGACCGGGAGGCCGAACACGTCGGCGGCGCCGATGGTGGCGGCAGCCACGAGCTCGGCCGACGCGCCCTGCGCATAGGTGAGATGGGTCTTGCCGATCTTCTCACCGACGGTGATGACGATGCGCTTCCAGCCGACCATGGTGCCGAGGCCGAGCGCGATCGCAACCGCAACCTTCACCCAGGTCGGGATGAACTTGGTGGCGGCATCGAGCGAGCCCTTGTAGGCGTTCAAGGTCGCGACCTCTTCCTTGTTGAGGTCGTTTTCCTTGTCCTTCATCAGGAAGCGGATCGCCTCCGAAGTCAGGTACATGTCGTTGCGGGTGTTGCCGACGGCTTCCGCCGGCACCTTGGTCAGCGAGCCATACTTGGCGACCTGGTCGCCGACGTCCTTCACCAGCACGGCGAGCGAGGGATAGGTGCCCTCGTTGATGTGGTGCAGCGCGATGTACTGCGTCACCGCCGGACGGGGATCGCCGATGATGCTGTGGCCGGCGCCCTTCGCCGAGATCACCTTGGCAGCGGCGTCCGAGGTCTTCTGGAACTGGGCGACCTGGGATTCCGGCAGCGCGCGGTTGAGCGCGTAGGCCGTCGGGACGGTGCCGATCAGGATCAGCATGATCAGGCCCATGCCCTTCTGGCCGTCGTTGGAGCCGTGCGCGAAGCTGACGCCGGTGCAGGTTGCGATCAGCAGGCCACGGATCCAGAGCGGCGGCGCCTTGTTGCCTTCGGGCGCCGAGTACAGAGCCGGGTTGCGCACAATGAACTTGAGCAGCAGCAGCAGCACGGCGGCGCAGATGAAGCCGAACAGCGGCGACAGCAGCAGTGCGTAGCCGATCTCGGTGGCCTTGCTCCAGTCCACGCCCGAGGTGCCGTCGCGGCCGCGCATGACGGCATTGGCGATGCCGACGCCGATGATCGAGCCGATCAGCGTGTGCGAGGAGGAGGCGGGAAGCCCGAAGAACCAGGTGCCGAGGTTCCAGATGATCGCGGCAATCAAGAGCGCGAACACCATGGCGAAGCCGGCGCTGGAGCCGACCTGCAGGATCAGCTCGACCGGCAGCAGCGAGACGATGCCGAAGGCGACCGCGCCGGAGGAGAGGAGCACGCCGAGGARGTTGAAGAAGCCCGACCACATCACCGCGACTTCGGCCGGCAGCGAATGGGTGTAGATCACGGTCGCCACCGCGTTGGCGGTGTCGTGGAAGCCGTTGACGAACTCGAAGCCGAGCGCGATCAGCAGCGCGACGAACAGGAGGATGTAGGGCAGGAAGGTGGTCACCTTCGTGCCGGTCGCATTGACGTCGACATAGATGCTGTAGGCGACGAACAGCAGGCCTGCGGCGAGGACGCCGAAGAACAGGATCATCGTCAGCGGATTGAAACCCTTGTCGAGATTGGGCCGCGAAGCCGGCTGGACAGGCGTTGGATCGCTTATTGCTCGGTCGAATGCTACGTCGGTCATGTCTGGACGCCCCTTAACCATTTGGAAGGGCTATTGTCCGCGATGGATTTGAAGTCTGGATGACAACCGCTGCGTGAAAGGCGTTTTCCCGCCAGTATTCAGGCGGCGCGCGCGGATTTCCTCTGCAAGTTGGCGGCGATCTTCAGGTCTTCGACAAAGCGCTGATATTCCAGCACTTTGGCCGCCGGATCTGGCAGCCGGAGCAGATAGGACGGGTGCACCGTCACCAGCGCCTTGCGGCCGTCGGGAAGGTCGATCAGCCGGCCGCGGGTCTTGCCGATCGGGGTGATCTTGCCGAACACGCTTTGCGCGGCGGTGGCGCCCATCGCGACGATGAGCTCGGGCTGGATTGCCGAAACTTCCCGCTCATACCATTGCCGGCAGGCCCGGATCTCCGGCGTCGCCGGCTTCTGGTGCAGGCGGATTTTTCCGCGCGGCACGAATTTGAAATGTTTCACCGCGTTGGTGACATAGACCTTCTTGCGGTCGACACCGGCTTCCTCCAGCGCGCGGTCGAGCATCTGGCCAGCCGGGCCGACGAAGGGATGGCCGGCGAGGTCTTCCTTGTCGCCGGGCTGTTCGCCAACCAGCATGATGGTTGCGTCTTTCGGCCCCTCGCCGAACACGGTTTGCGTCGCGTCCTTGTAGAGCGGGCAGGCACGGCAATGCGCGGCCTCCTCGCGGAGCGCTTCGAGATCGTCGGCGGCTGCCTTGTGTCCCATGATGGCTTCCGGACGTGGGGAGATCCGTCCGCCGGTCCAGCGTTCGGCATCGGCGAGCAGAGGTCCAAGTATCGATCCAAGTATCGATGCGTCCTGGAGGTTCCTCCGGCGCTTCGCCGGCGCGTCAGTCGTCGTCAGCCGGTTGGGCTGGAAATGGCGCCGCCAGGTTTCCTCCAAATGGCCTGGGGCCGGCCACTCCGTCCGGCTGATCCCGGGCGTGAAGGAGATCGCGTGACCGTCCCAATGGGCACAAACGTCAGGCGTGAGGATCGACCAGGGCATATCGGCAAAACGACGCGCGAAGAACGGCGCGGCGAATGCGACGATGTGATGCTCCGGCTCGAACCAGGCGGCGTAATGCGCCTTCTGCTCGCGCCCGATCTCGCGGAAGCGGACGAGGTCGCGCATCCGCTGCGCATCGCGCTGCACGCTGCCAGCCATCGCGGTTGCTTGCGCCACGTCGGGATCGGTCATCGTTGCGAGCAGGTCGTGATCGGCCTTCAACCGCCACAGCAGGCGATAGAGCCGCGCAAAGCGCTCCTCGTCGCGATGCAGGATCGCGACACGGGCAAGCTCGATGAAATTGGCCGGCACACTGAACGTGCTCTCGGTCTCGATCGGCGGAAGGTTCGGTGCTTCGGACAGGCCGGGCGGCACCTGGTCTTTCGTCTGGCCCTGCACGTGCCACGTCACGTCCGCCGGCGCGACGTGATGCAGCGCGAATGCGCGTGCGGCTTTACGCCAGCCGTCGAAATCGGTCTCGCTGTCCAGGGTGATGAGGTACATGGAACTCGAATCCTCTTGATTCCGCTCATGAATTCGAAGGCGCGCCAATTCGATTGACTCCARGGGCGCCGTTAGCTTTATATTAGAACATATCATGAACAAATGAGCCAGCCGCTGGTTCTCTTTTTGAGAGCCGCCGGCAATCACCTCTGAAGGAGCGGCGAGCATGAGCGCACGCATCAGCGCGCTTGCGACCTTGCGCAGCCAGATCGAGACCGAGGTCGTGCATCATCGCGATCGCGTTGCGCTCGGCCACGGCGAGGCCGACGAGGCACTTCAGGGCGGGCTCGCGCGGGCTGTGATCCACGAAGTGTTTTGCGAGGGCCGCCAGGGCGCGGCCGCGACCGGGTTTGTCACGGGACTTGCGGGCCGTGTGACGGCGCGCAAACCGCTGTTGTGGGTGCGTCAGGATTTTTCGGAAGTTGAAACAGGCGCGCTGTCGATGAGCGGGCTCGCCGAGCTCGGCCTCGATCCGGGCCGCGTGGTGATGGTGCGCGCCGCCGATGTGGAGAGCGCGCTGCGCACCTCGGCCGATGCGCTCGCCTGCGACGCGCTGGGCGCCGTCGTGCTCGAGCTCTGGGGCGAGACGCGGCAGTTCGATCTCGTGGCGAGCCGCAAGCTGACGCTCGCCGCGCAGTCCTCCGGCGTCACCGGTCTGCTGCTGCGGATGGCCGCGCAACCTTTGCCCTCGACTGCCGAGACCAGATGGATGCTGCGCGCGGCGCATTCGCCGCCGGGGGCGATGTGGAGTGCCTGGGGCGCGCCGCGCTTCGATGCCGAGCTCGTTCGCAATCGTCATGGCCCGTGCGGCCGATGGATCATGGAATGGAAATGTGATGAGTGCCAGTTCTCTGAACCGCCGGCGTATCCTCAGCCTGTGGCTGCCGCGCCTGCCCATCGACCGGATCCAGCGTTTTTTCAACGGCGCGCTGGGTAAGACCAAAGCGTTTTCAAGCGAAGTGGGTACCGGTTCGCGTGAAGAAAACGCGTCAAAACAAAAAGATGAGCCAAGCGTTGTCGTCATCAAGGACAACAATGCGCTGGTGATCCATGCGCTCGACGATGCCGCGTCGCATTTGGGTCTGCATATCGGCCAGCCCTTGGCCAATGCCCGGGCGATGTGCCCGGACTTGCGGGTGTTCGACGCCGATGTCGTGGCCGATGCAAAGACGCTCAGCGACATCGCCGACTGGTGCGACCGTTTCACGCCGCTGGTGGCGCTCGATCCGCCGCACGGGCTGTTCCTCGACATCACCGGCTGCGCCCATCTGTTCGGCGGCGAGGCTGCGCTGTTGCAGACGCTGGTTCGTGCGCTTGCCCGGCAGGGCTTTGCCGTCAGCGCGGCGATTGCGGGCACCTCGGTCTGTGCGCGCACGCTGACGCGGCAGGCCTCCGGCACCATCGTTACCGATGGCGGGGAGGCGGCGGCGATCAGCCGGCTTCCGGTATCCGCGCTCGGCGCGGGCGAGGCCATCACCACCGGCTTGCGCCGTGCCGGCCTGAAAACCATCGGCGATGTCGCCTCGCGCAGCTCCCATGAGATCACGGCGCGGTTTGGCGCGGGGTTCTCCACGCTGCTCGCGCATGCGCTGGGGCAGGGCGATGCGCCGATCAACCCGCGAAAACCGCTGCCCGATTACATCGTGGAAAAACGCTTCGCCGAGCCGATCGCGACCGACACCCTGATCGCGATGACGCTGTCGCGGCTCGCCGACACGCTGATCGCGTCGATGGAGAAGCAGGGCAAGGGCGCCCGGCGTCTCGAAGCCGCCTTCTTCCGCACCGACGGCGTGGTGCGCGCGATCATGGTCGAAACCGGCCGGCCGGTGACACGCAGCGCAGTGATCGACCGGCTGTTCCGCGAGCGGCTCGATGCGCTCGCCGATCCGCTCGATCCCGGCTTCGGCTTCGACATGGTGCGGCTGTCGGCGAGCCGCACCGAGATCGTGGTGCAGGAGCAGCGCGATCTCGACGCCCATGTCCACGACAATGACGAGCTCGCCGCACTGATCGACCGCATCGCCGCGCGCATCGGCGGAAAGCGCGTCGTCGTGCACCTGCCGCAGGACACGCATATCCCGGAGCGTGCGGTGCTGGCCGTATCAGCGCAGCACCACCTCGCCGCCGCCATGCAGGCCGAATGGCCGGCGCGCGCCGAGAGCGARCCGCCGCTGCGCCCGCTCAGGCTGTTCGACAAGCCGGAGCCGGTCAAGGTGCCGTTCGCGACCGTGCCGGACGGTCCGCCGCATCAATTCACCTGGCGGCGCGCGCTGCATGCGGTGGTGCGGGTGGAAGGGCCCGAGCGCATCGCCATGGAATGGTGGCGCCAGGACGGCAAGCAGCTGACGCGGGATTATTTCCGCATCGAGGATGCCGAGGGCCTGCGCTTCTGGATCTTTCGCGACGGTCTTTACGACGAACTCGTCGATGACGAAGGCAAGCCTGTTCCCCCTCAATGGTATGTGCACGGTCTCTTCGCATGACGACATCGACCTATGCCGAGATCGGCATCACCACGAATTTCTCCTTCCTGCGCGGCGGATCGGACCCGCGCGCCTATGTGCACCAGGCGAGCATTCTGGGCATCCCTGCGATCGGGATTGCCGACCACAATACCCTCGCCGGCGTGGTGCGTGCCTACAAGGAGCTCGACAATGCGGACGTGTTGAACAAGCCGAAGCTGCTCATCGGCGCACGCATCGTCTTCATCGACGGCACGCCCGATATCCTGGTCTATCCACGCGACCGCGCGGCTTACGGACGGCTGTGCCAGCTTCTCACCAGGGGCAAGCGCGGCGACGACATCACGCGGATCGAGAAGGGCGAATGTCATCTCTGTTTCGGCGATCTCCTGGAATTTGCGCGGGGCCAGCTCCTGGTCCTGACATTGCCGTATCGGTTTGATGCGGCGAAGGCGCAGGCCATTCTCACCAGGCTGAAGGCGAGCGAAGCCGACGGGGTGTGGCTGGCGGCGAGCCTGATCTATCGTGGCGACGACCGGCGCCGCCTGGCGCGGCTCGATGATCTCGCGACGGCGGCAAAGGTACCGCTGCTCGCGACCAACGAGGTGCTCTATCACCATCCCGCGCGCCGTCCGCTCCAGGACGTGTTGACCTGCATCCGGGAAAAGACCACGATCGAGGCGGTCGGACGGAGGCTGGAGGCCAATGCCGAGCGGTTTCTGAAAACGCCCCAGGAGATGTCGCGGCTGTTCCGCGATTTCCCCGAGGCGGTCGCGGAGACGATGCGTTTTGCAAACAAGATCGAGTTCACGCTCGACCAGCTCAAATACCAGTATCCGGACGAGCCGGTGCCGCCGGGCAAGACGGCGCAAGGCCATCTGGAGGACCTGACCCGGGCGGGCGTACAGAAATATTTCGGCGGCAACATCGACGACAAGCTTCGCGCGACCCTGAAGAAGGAGCTCGCGCTGATCGCCGAGCTGAAATACGCGCATTATTTCCTCACCGTGCACGACATCGTCCACTACGCGCGCAGCCAGAACATTTTGTGCCAGGGCCGCGGCTCGGCGGCGAACTCGGCCGTCTGCTACGTGCTCGGCATCACCTCGGTCGATCCGACCAAGGTCGATCTGCTGTTCGAGCGTTTCATCTCCAAGGAGCGGCTGGAGCCGCCGGACATCGACGTCGATTTCGAGCATTCGCGGCGCGAGGAGGTGATGCAATATGTCTATCGCCGCTATGGCCGCCATCGCGCCGCGATCATCGCGACCATCATCCATTATCGCCCGCGCAGCGCCATCCGCGACGTCGGCAAGGCGCTGGGCCTGACCGAGGACGTCACCGCCGCGCTCGCCGACACCGTCTGGGGAAGCTGGGGCAAGGGCCTCAACGACATGCAGGTCAGGCAGGCCGGGCTCGATCCGCAAAATCCCATGATCAATCTCGCGGTCGAGCTTGCGACCGAGCTGATCGAATTCCCGCGCCATCTCTCCCAGCATGTCGGCGGCTATGTGCTGACGCAAGACCGGCTCGACACCTATGTGCCGATCGGCAACGCCGCGATGGAGGACCGCACCTTCATCGAATGGGACAAGGACGACGTCGACGCGCTCAACATGATGAAGGTCGACGTGCTGGCGCTGGGCATGCTGACCTGCATCCGCAAATGCTTTGACCTGATCGACCAGCACAAGGGCCGGCGCTTTGTGCTGGCGAGCGTCCCGCAGGACGATCCCAAGGTCTACGACATGCTGTGCCGTGGGGAATCGCTTGGCGTATTCCAGGTCGAGAGCCGCGCCCAGATGAACATGCTGCCGCGGCTGAAGCCGCGGACATTCTATGATCTCGTGATCGAGGTCGCGATCGTGCGTCCGGGACCGATCCAGGGCGACATGGTGCATCCTTACTTGCGGCGGCGGAACGGCCAGGAGAAAGTGAGCTACCCCTCGCCATCGCCCGAACATGGTCCCGCGGACGAGCTTTACAAGGTTCTGCACAAGACGAAGGGCGTGCCTTTGTTCCAGGAGCAGGCGATGCGCATCGCGATCGAGGCGGCAAAATTCACCTCCGAGGAGGCCAACGGCCTGCGCCGCTCGATGGCGACCTTCCGCAATGTCGGCACCATCGGCAAATACGAGGACAAGCTGGTCGGCAACATGGTCGCACGCGGTTACGACCCCAACTTCGCCAGAAGTTGTTTCGACCAGATCAAGGGTTTTGGCAGCTACGGCTTCCCGGAAAGCCACGCGGCAAGCTTCGCGCAGCTCGTCTACATCTCGTCATGGCTGAAACATCATCATCCCGATGCCTTCTGCTGCGGCCTGTTGAATTCGCAGCCGATGGGCTTTTACGCGCCGGCGCAGATCGTCGGCGACGCCCGCAAAAACGATGTCGAGGTGCGCGACATCGACGTGTCCCACAGCTTTGCGCAGAACACGCTGGAAAACACCGGCGATCGGTATTGCGCCGTGCGCCTCGGCTTCCGCCAGATCGACGGCTTTCACTGGCTCGATCCGGATGAGGAGAGGCTCAGGGAAGATCAGGCAAAACGGCAGGGCGTGGGATATGCCGGTCAGGAAGACTGGGCCGACCGCATCGTCGCCGCCCGCAACCGCYGGCCCTTCACCTCGCTGGAGGACTTCGCTCGCGACACCGGGCTGCCCAAGCGCGCGCTGATCCTGCTCGCGGACGCCGACGCGTTCCGCTCGCTCGGGCTCGATCGCCGCGAGGCGCTGTGGCAGGTGCGGCGGCTGCCCGACGATTTGCCGCTGCCGCTGTTCGAGGCGGCCACCGCGCGCGAGCAGCCGGACGAGCACGCAAAACCGCTCCCGGTGATGCCGCGCGCCGAGCAGGTGGTCGCGGATTACCAGACCATCCGGCTTTCACTCAAAGGCCACCCGATGGAATTTTTGCGCGAGATGTTGACGCGCGAGCGGGTGGTGGCCTGCAAGGACATCAGTCATGAGAACGAGCGGCGTCGCGTCCGCTGCGCCGGCGTGGTGCTGGTGCGGCAGCGGCCGGGCAGCGCCAGCGGCGTCGTGTTCATGACGCTGGAGGACGAAACCGGCATCGCCAATGTCGTGGTGTGGCCCAAGATCATGGAGCAGTACCGCAAGGAGGTGATGGGCGCGCGCCTCATCCAGGTCGAGGGCTATATCCAGAGCAGCCCCGAAAAGGTGACGCATCTCATCGCCCAGCGCATGATCGACCGCTCGCACGATCTGATCGGCCTCGCCAATGACGCGCTGAGCCGCAAGCATCCGGGTCCCGCCGGCGCCGACCTGATCGAGCCGCTCAACGACGACCGCCGCGACCACGCCGATGCCCCCGCCCAGAAAATCCGCCACCCCCGCAACGTCCGCATCCTGCCGCCGTCGCGGGATTTCCATTGAGGCCTCTCAACCATCCCCGATGTCGTCCTGGCGAAGGCCAGGACCCATAACCACAGGGTGGAGTTTGGCGAAGACTCTCAGTTGTGCGGCTGGTCGCGTGTACAACAACAACCCGTCGGGGTAATGGGTCCTGGCTTTCGCCAGGACGACACCGAGTGTGTGGTCGATTGCGCCGCTCCCGCCTTCACTCCGGCGCAGCCCCAACCGGCGGGCCGCCGGGCGGGCGGTGCAGGTAAGTCAGCGAGACGTAGGCGCCGGCCCAGGAGCCGAGCGCCGCGAAAGCGACATAGAAGGCGTTTTCGGTGTAGCTGATCACCGCGTAGGAGGAGAGCATGTACCAGACCGCGCTCCAGTTCGCCGCCGGCACGCGCTTGCGCGCGATCACGGCGGAGGTGAACATGACATAGACCGCGTCGGTGGCCGCCGTTGCGATGAACACGGCGCCGGCGGTGAGGGGATCGATGGCGGCCATTGCGTTCCTCTGTGTGCTGATGGAAGGTCGCAAAGCTAAGGGAGAGAAGCGGACATGCAAAGCCCCGCCGGCATTCTCAGCGATATCTGGACCTCCGTCGGCGGCGATCCTGCCGCGCTCGGCAATGTGCGGTTGACGGGCGAGGAGCCGCAGGTCCCATCCTCGTTTCGCGTTGCCGTTGCCGGGCAAGCGACGATCGCCGCCGCCGGCCTTGCCGCTGCCGAAATCTGGAGGATGCGCGGCGGCGAGGTGCAGGACGTCAGCGTCGACATCCGCCACGCCGTCGTCGAATGCCGCTCCGAGCGCTATCTGCGCGTCGACGACAAGCCGCCGCCGCCGGCGTGGGACGCCATTGCCGGCGTCTAC
Source organism: Bradyrhizobium sp. P5_C11_2 (assembly GCF_054049755.1). NCBI lineage: Bacteria > Pseudomonadati > Pseudomonadota > Alphaproteobacteria > Hyphomicrobiales > Nitrobacteraceae > Bradyrhizobium > Bradyrhizobium sp. P5_C11_2. The sequence continues at coordinate 7,931 of NZ_JBFULT010000037.1, read as the reverse complement.
CGGACCGGCGACAACCGCTTCGTCCGCTGCCACACCAATTTCCCGCATCACCGCGACGCCGTCTGCAAGGTGCTCGGCTGCGAGCCGGAGCGCGAGAAGGTGCAGGCCGCGCTGATGCAATGGAAGGGCGAGGATTTTGAAACTGCGGCTTACGCCGCCGGCGGTGTCGTTGCCCTGATGCGCTCTTACGACGAATGGTCGGCGCTGCCGCAGGCGCGAGCGCTGACCGAACTGCCGCTGCTCTCGATCGAGAAGATCGGCGAGGCTCCGCCGAAGCCGTGGCCAAAAGGCGATCGTCCGCTCTCGGGCCTCCGCGTGCTCGATCTTTCCCGCGTGATCGCAGGCCCGGTCGCCGGCCGCACGCTCGCCGCGCACGGCGCGGACGTGCTGCTTGTGTCAGGGCCCGAGCTGCCCGCCATTCCCTGGCTCACCATCGATACCGGACGCGGCAAACTCACCACGTTCATTGAGCTCAAGAGCGAGGCGGGGCAGGCGCAATTGCGCGAGCTTCTGAAACAGGCCGACATCTTCTCGCAGGGCTATCGCCCACGCGCGCTCGCCGCCCTCGGCTTCGCGCCGGAGCAGGCAGCCAGCATCAATCCCGGCATCGTCTACGTCACGCTGTCGGCCTATGGCCATGCCGGCCCGTGGGCGAAGCGGCGCGGCTTCGACTCGCTGGTGCAGACCACGACCGGCTTCAACCACGCCGAGGGACGGGCCGCCGGCATTGACGGGCCGAAGGAACTGCCGGCACAAATGCTCGATCACGCCACCGGCTATCTGATGGCGTTCGGCGCGATGATGGCCAGGGCGCGCCAGGCCCGCGAAGGCGGCAGCTGGCACGTGCGCGTGTCGCTGGCCCAGACCGGACGCTGGCTGTGGAATCTCGGCCGGCTCGAAGGCGGCCTGAACACCCCGGATATTACGGGCGAGGCTGTACATGCTGCGTTCATCGAGAGCATGCCATCTGGCTTCGGCGCCTTGAAGGCGGTGCGCCATTCGGCGCTGCTGTCGAAGACGCCGGCACGATGGAGCCGTCCGGCGATGCCGCTCGGAAGTCATCCGGCACAGTGGCCGGCTCGAAGCTGACACGGGGCTTACTTGGAGCTGACGCGTCGCAAAATTTTAACGCAAACCGCAAGGCGATCGGCACTTTTTAGGTTGTTTGCAATCTCAATTCGGCACTATTAGCGCGACCGATGTGGCAGTCATTTGCCGAGATCGTCGCAGACCTGACCGGGCCCCATGGTAGTTGAAAATACCGAGCGATTGCAGGTGTTTACAAAACAACGGATGATCACATCCGTAGTTCTACTGGCGCTCGCCGGCGCCGGGGCCTATGGCTTCCTGCGTGCCGGGGCCAAGGAGAAGAGCCACTCCGAAGTCTCCAGCCAGTCGCGCAGGAATGCGCAGAATTTCACGCCGACGCCGTCCGAATGGGCGACGCTGAGGATCGAGCCGGTCAAGGCCAAGACCTTCCGGGCCGAATATGTCACCGAGGGCAAGGTCGCGGTCGACGAGGACCGCTCGACGCCGGTGTTCTCGCCCTATGCGGGACGGGTGACCAAGTTGCTCGCCAAGCCGGGTGAGAGCCTGAAGCAGGGTCAACCGCTGTTCACAATCGAAGCCGCCGACACCGTGCAGGCGCAGAACGATTTCATCACGGCGATGACCTCGCAGAACAAGGCGAAGTCGGCGGTCGATCTCGCCGACATCCAGTTCAAACGCGCCAAGGATCTCTACGAAGGCCACGCCATTCCGCTGAAAGATTATCAGCAGGCCGAAGCGACCCAGGTCCAGGCGCAGAACGACATGCGCTCCTCGGCGACGGCGCTGGAGGCCGCGCGCAACAAGCTGCGCATCCTCGGCTTCACCGACGAGACCATCAAGGCGTTCCAGGACAAGGGCACCATCAATCCGGAGGTCACGATCTACTCGCCGATCGCCGGTACGGTCGTGCAGCGCAAGATCGGTCCGGGCCAGTACGTCAATTCCGGCGCCAGCGATCCGGTCTTCGTGATCGGCGATCTCTCCTCGGTCTGGCTCACCGCCTTCGTGCGCGAAAGCGACGCCGCCTCCGTGTGCATCGGGCAGGACATCACCGTCAACGTGATGGCGCTGCCCGGCCATCCGCTGACCGCCAAGATCAACTACGTCGCCACGGCAATCGACCCCAGCACCCGCCGTCTCCTCGTCCGCGCCACCATCGACAACAAGGACGGACTGCTCAAGCCGGAGATGTTCGCCAACGTCACGATCTACTCCGCAGGCGACCGCGCGGCACCCGCGGTGCCGAAGCAGGCGCTGATCTACGAAGCCGACCAGGTCCGCATCTGGGTCGCGCGCGAGGACAAGTCGGTCGAGCTGCGCCAGATCAAGATCGGGCTCATCAATGGCAACCTCGTCGAGGTGACCAGCAACCTGCAACCCGGCGAGCAGGTCGTCACCAAGGGCAGCCTGTTCATCGACCGCGCGGCGTCCGGCAGCTGATCGACGACCCAAAAAACAAGACAACTGAAGACCTGAATGGATCGCCTCGTCGCCCTTGCCGTCAACCGGCGCTTCCTGATGGTCGGGATGTTCGTCGCCGTGCTGATCGGCGGCCTGATCGCGTTCAACCAGCTCAACATCGAGGCCTATCCCGACCCGACCCCGCCGATGGTCGACATCGTGACGCAGAGCCCCGGGCTGTCGGCGGAGGAGATCGAGCGCTACATCACGATCCCGATCGAGACCCAGGTCGCAGGTCTGAAGAACCTCACGACCATCCGCACCATCTCGCTCTACGGCCTCTCCGACATCAAGCTCCAGTTCTCCTTCGCCTACACCTATGACGAGGCGCAGCAGCAGGTCTTGAACCGCCTGGCGCAGCTCGCGCCGCTGCCGGGCAATGTGCAGCCGCAGATCTCGCCGCTCAGCCCGATCGGCGAAATCTTCCGCTACCGCCTCGTCGGTCCGCCGAACTACAGCGTGCTCGACCTCAAGACCATCCAGGACTGGATCCTCCAGCGCCGCTTCCGCGCCGTGCCCGGCGTCATCGACGTCACCGGCTGGGGCGGCAAGAGCAAGACCTACGAGCTCCAGGTCGACTTCAACAAGCTCGTCGCCAACGGCCTGACGCTGCCGCAATTGCTCCAGGCGGTCAGCAATTCCAACGTCAATGTCGGGGGCAACACCGTCAATATCGGCCAGCAATCGGCCGTGGTCCGCGGCGTCGGCCTGATCCGTTCCATCGACGACCTCGCCAACACCATGGTCTCGCAGACCAACGGCAATCCGGTGCTGGTCAAGGACGTCGCCACCGTCACTGTCGGTCAAAAACCCCGTCTCGGCATTGCCGGCCTCGACGATTCCGACGACATCGTGCAGGGCATCGTCCTGATGCGCCGCGGTGAGCAGAGCTCGCCAACCATCAAGCGCGTCCACCAGCTCGTTCAAACCATCAACAACTCCAGCATCCTGCCGCCCGGCGTGCGCATCGAGCGCATCTACGATCGCGGGGACCTGATTGAGCTCACCACCCACACCGTGCTGCACAACATGGTGGTCGGCATCCTCCTGATCGTGCTGTTGCAATGGATGTTCCTCGGGGATCTGCGCAGCGCGCTGATCGTCGGCGCCACGATTCCGTTCGCGCTGTTCTTTGCCGTGATCATCCTGGTGTTGCGCGGGGAATCGGCAAACCTCCTGTCGGTCGGTGCGATCGATTTCGGCCTCATCGTCGACGCCACCGTCATCATGGTGGAAGCCATCTTCCRCCGCCTGACGCAGACCACGCCGGTGTCGGAAACCGAGCATATGTCGAACGAGACGCTGTTCGGCATGAAGAGCCACGCCATCCTCAGCGCCGCCGCCGACGTGTCGCGCTCGATCTTCTTTGCCGCGGCGATCATCATCGCGGCGTTCCTGCCGCTGTTCACGCTGTCCGGCGTCGAGGGCAACATCTTCGGGCCGATGGCGCGGACCTATGCCTATGCGCTCGCCGGCGGGCTGCTTGCGACATTCACGGTCACCCCGGCGCTGTCCGCGATCATCCTGCCCGCGCATGTCGAGGAGACCGAGACGAAGGTCATGCTGATCCTGCACCGGATCTACATGCCGGTGCTGAATTGGGCGGTCGCCAACCGCGGCATCATGCTCGGCGGCGCCGTCGGTCTCGTGCTGATGACGGTGGCGCTCAGCCGGCTGCTCGGCCTCGAATTCCTGCCGAAGCTGGAAGAGGGCAATCTCTGGATCCGTGCCACGCTGCCGCCGACCATCTCGCTCCAGGAAGGCAACACCTACGTCAACGAGATGCGCAAGCTGATCCGCGCCCGGCCCGAAGTGGAATCCGTGGTGTCGCAGCACGGCCGCCCCGACGACGGCACCGACGCGGCCGGCTTCTTCAACGCCGAGTTCTTCGCGCCACTGAAGCCCGCGAGCCAGTGGCCCGGCACCCACGACAAGGAGGAGCTGACCGCGCAACTGCTGAAGCAGCTCGACGACCGCTTCCCCGGCGTCGAATTCAACTTCTCGCAGTACCTCCAGGACAACGTCTCCGAAGCCGTCTCCGGCGTGAAGGGCGAGAATTCGATCAAGCTGTTCGGCAGCGATCTCCAGGCGCTCACCGATACCGCCAACAAGATCAAGTCGGTGCTGGCGACGGTGCAGGGCGTGACCGACCTCGCGGTGTTCACCTCGCTCGGGCAGCCGACCATCCAGATCGACATCGACCGCGCCAAGGCCGCGCGCTATGGGCTCGCGCCCGGCGACATCAACGCCACCATCAAGGTCGCGATCGGCGGCGACACCGCGGGCGACATCTATGAGGCGGGAAGCGACCGTCATTTCCCGATCATCGTCCGCCTTGCGCCGGAATTCCGCAGGAGCGCGGAGGCGATCCAGAACCTGAGGATCGGCGCGCCCGGACCGAACGGCACCGTCACGCAGATTCCCCTGAGCGAGGTCGCCAGCATCAGCCTCGTCTCCGGTGCGGCCTACATCTATCGCGAGCAGCAGGAGCGCTATCTGCCGATCAAATTCTCGGTGCGCGAGCGCGACCTCGGCAGCGCGATCCGCGAGGCGCAGCAGAAGATCGCCGCCCAGGTGCAGTTGCCGCCCGGTGCGCACATGGACTGGGTCGGTGAGTTCGGCAACCTTCAGGACGCGATCCGGCGCTTGTCGGTCGTGGTGCCGATCTCGCTGGCGCTGATCGGCGTCCTGCTCTGGTTCAATTTCGGCTCGATGACCGACACGCTGCTCGCCATGAGCGTGATTCCGATGGCGATCTTCGGCGGCGTGCTGGGTCTCCTGATCACCGGCACGGCGTTCAGCGTCTCGGCGGCGATCGGCTTCATCGCGCTGTTCGGCATCGCCGTGATGGACGGCATCATCATCCTGTCGCAGTTCAACCAGCTGATCGACGAAGGCATGGATCGCGTGAGCGCGGTGATCCGCACCGGCGAATTGCAGCTTCGGCCCGTGCTGATGACCTGCGTCGTCGCCGGTGTCGGCCTGCTGCCGGCCGCGCTGTCGGAGGGCATCGGCTCGCAGGTGCAGAAGCCGCTCGCGGTCGTCGTCGTCACCGGCATGATGCTGGCGCCGGTCGTGATCCTGGTGACGCTGCCGGTGCTGATCTCCTTCTTCTCCCGCCGCGCGCGATAAGGCCGTCAGAATCCGTAGAGTCGCGCCGGATTGTCGACCAGGATCTTCCTGCGCACATCCGCATCCGGCGCCCACACCGGGAGCTGGTTGAGCAGCCGGCCGTCGTCGATCGGGTAGAACGGCGCGATGTCGGTGGCCTTGCGTCCGGGCACCTGGGCGGAATCCGGATGCGGCCAGTCGGTGCCCCAGACGATACGGTCCGCATTCGCCGCGATCAGCGCCCGCGCATAGGGCACCATGTCCTGGTAGTCCGGCGCGAGCTTTGACGAGCGATAGGCGCCGGAAATCTTCACATAGGCCTTGCCGGATTTGACGAGCGCGACCAGGTCGGCAAATCCCGGCTGCTCCACTCCGAGCGGGGCCTCGAGGCCGCCGAAATGGTCGAACACGGCCGGCACCGGTGCGGCGAGGACGAGGTCCTTGATCGCCGTGATCATCGGCAGCGTCGTGTAGAGCTGCACGTGCCAGCCGCGCGCCGTCATGCGTTCCACGGCGGCGGTGAAGCGGGCGCGTCCGACATTGGGGTCGCCGATGCCGTCGGTCGCGAGATTGATGCGGATGCCGCGAAAACCCTCCTGCTGCATCGCATCGAGCTGGGCCTCCGTGGTCTTGTCGTCGATCACGGCCACCCCGCGCGCGGTCGCGCCACGCGCCTTCATGCCGAACAAGCTGGAGGAATTGTCGGTGCCGTAGACGCTCGGCGTCACGATCACCACGCGCTCGATATGCAATGCCTTGTGCAGCGCGGCCATCTCCTCCGGCGAGGCCGGCTCCGGCGTATAGACGCGCCCGGCGAAGAACGGAAACCTTTCGGGATCGCCGTGGATATGCGTGTGGCAGTCGCAGGCATGGGCCGGCATGTCGAAATTGACCGGCGTCGCGGGCTGCGACGCCTTGGCGTGGGCTTTGTTGGTCATGGCTACTCCGGCGGCGAGGGAGGCAAGCAGGACGCTGCGTCGGTTGAGCACGGGTTCTCTCCCTGCATCATTGTTCTGTCGTGGCAGAATATCACGTCCCCGGGGGGCATCTTCGTCCGGCCGCTGCATGGCTGGTGAGCGCTGCCAGGAGCTCTTCAGGGATCGTCGGCGAGAGCAGGGCATTGAACCGGCGCGTATCCGGTTTGACTAATGATCCGCGCACCCGGATCATCGCCGTCCCACCGGAATCACCTTATGCAAAAATCCTTTGGCAAATTCAAAGCAGGCTTATCGGCCGCGGCCGTCCTGGTCGCCCTGTTCGGCGTCTACGGCTTCCGCAAGCTCCAGGCGCTGGCGGCCGATCCGACCGGGCCGAAGGATTGCCGGGCCGCGGACGATATCGGCGAAAAAGGCAAGATCGACCTGGACAAGGTGAGGGCGATTGCCCCGCTCCAGGGCGTAAAATGGTCGCAGCTCGGCGGCAGCATCAATGATGCGAGTTGTCTCAACCGCACCGAGATCTACGGCGTGGTCGAGGTGCACAGCGTCGACGATATCGCCAGGACGCTGGCCTTTGCCCGCGACAACAAGCTGCCGGTGACGACGGCCGGCGTGCGCCATTCCATGGGCGGGCAGGCATTCCGCAAGGGCGGCATCGTGCTGGACATGCGCGGCTTCAACCGCATCGCGCTCAACGAGGCGGCGCACAGCGTCACCGTACAGCCCGGCGCGACGTGGCACGACATCCAGATCGCGCTGCATCCGCGCTTTGCGGTGCGCGCCATGCAGTCGACCGACATCTTCAGCGTCGGCGGCTCGATCTCGGTCAATGCCCACGGCATGGATCATCAGGCCGGCGCGCTGGCCCGCTCGATCAAGGCTATGAAGGTGATGCTCGCCGACGGTTCGATCAAGAATGTCTCTTCAACCGAGAATACGGAGCTGTTCAACCTCGTGGTCGGCGGCTACGGCCTGTTCGGCGTCATCGTCGAGGCCGAGCTCGATATTGCCGACAACACGGTCTACCAGACCGGGCGGCGCGTGCTGGACTACAAGACCTTTCCCGCGCTGTTCGCCGGCGAGATCGAGAAGGACGGCAATATCGGCCTGATGTACGGACATCTGTCGACCGCGCCGAGCAGCTTCCTCCAGGAAATGCTGCTCTACACTTACACCAAAGCCGACGGCGCCGACTTCAAGCGCCAGCCGCTCGGCGAGGTCAGCGGCACCAAGCTGCGGCGGCTGACCATCAACCTGTCCAAGCAGGGTCCGTTCTTCCAGGAGCTGAAATGGCTCTCGGAGAAGCACATCGAACACCGCATGGAGACCTGCACGGTGACGCGGGCGCAGGCGATCGCCTCGGGCGAAGCC
>NZ_JBFULT010000036.1:0-27166 GCF_054049755.1 Bradyrhizobium sp. P5_C11_2 | reverse complement strand
ATCGAGAGCACGGCCAGCGCGAGGACGAATTTGACAGTCTTCTTCATTGTAGTCTCCAGTTGGTGGTTCATCGAAATGCTCACATCTTCATCTTCTGCATCGCCGGCTGCCGCGCCGGCTCCGCCGCCGGTGAGGCGACCTCGTAGGCGACGGTGCCTTGCGGGAACTGGTACGGCCCGGGATCGCGATAATCGTCACGCGCCATCCCCTCGCGGATCTTCATCACCGTGAACATGCCGCCCATCTCGATCGGTCCGAACTGGCCGGTGCCGGTCATCATCGGCAGCGTGTTGTCGGGCGCGGGCATCTCCATGTTGCCCATCGCCATGCCGGTCGATCCCATCGCCATGGAATCGGGAGCAAGCTTGCCGACGGCCTTCGCGAGATCCTTGCGCGACACGCCGATCAGGTTGCGCATGTCGTGRCCCATCGCGTTCATGGTGTGATGGGACTTGTGGCAGTGGAACGCCCAGTCGCCGGGATTGTCGGCGACGACGTCGAACACGCGCACAGCGCCGACCGGCACGTCGGTCGTCGTCTCCGGATATTGCGCGCTCTCGGGAATCCAGCCGCCGTCGGTGCAGGTCACCGCAAAGCTGTGGCCGTGCAGATGGATCGGATGGTTGGTCATGCTGAGATTGCCGATGCGCACGCGCACCTTGTCGCCGAGCCGCACCGGCAAGGGATCGATGCCGGGAAACACCCGCGAATTCCAGGTCCACATGTTGAAGTCGGTCATCTCGTTGACCTGCGGCAGATAGGTGCCGGGATCGACGCGATAGGTGCTCATCACGAAGACGAAGTCGCGGTCGACGGGACGGAAATTCGCGTCGCGCGGATGCACGACGACCATGCCCATCATGCCCATCGCCATCTGCACCATCTCGTCGGAATGCGGGTGGTACATGAAGGTCCCGCTCTTCTTCATCTCGAACTCGTAGACGAAGGTCTTGCCCGGCTCGATGTGCGGCTGATTGAGTCCGCCGACGCCGTCCATGCCGCTCGGAATGATCATGCCGTGCCAGTGCACGGTGGTGTATTCGGGTAGCTTGTTGGTGACGAAGATGCGGACCTTGTCGCCCTCGACCGCCTCGATGGTCGGGCCCGGCGACTGGCCGTTATAGCCCCACAGATTCACCTTCATGCCTTCGGCGAACTCGCGCACCACCGGCTCGGCGACGAGATGGAATTCCTTCCAGTCGCCGTTCATGCGGAACGGCAGGGTCCAGCCATTGAGCGTGACGACGGGGCGATAGTCCGGCCCGCTGCTCGGGTGCAACGGCGGCTGCATCGTCGCCTTGTCCATGTGCGCGGCTTCCGGAATGCTCGCGGCCTGGACGCGGCCTTGAATGGCACTTGCGCTCACGAGCGCGGCGGTGCCCAGAAATCCTCGGCGGGAAAACATGTTGGCCTCCATGTCAGTGGCCGCCGTCGGCAGGGGCTGCCGCGGCGATGGTGGTCGTATTGTCGCCGCCCGTGGGCGAGCCGCCGCCATTGACGACGGTCTGCAACTCGGATTGCGTGAGGAAGAAGTTTTGCTTCGCGTCGATCGCGCCCCGTAGCGACGCCAGGCGTTGGCGCGCTTCGGTCAGCAGCGCAAAAATGTCGACCTGCATGCTGGAGAAGCGGAGCTGCATCTCCTCGGTGATGATCTTGCGCAGCGGCAGGATTTCGCGCTGGTAGTGGCTGGCGATGTCGTAGGTCGATCGGTAGCTGCGGTAAGCATCGCGCGCTTCGGAGCGCACGTTGACGGCGCGCTCCGTCAGGCGATTGAAGGCAAGCTGGTAGGTCTCCGCCGCCTGCCGGACGCGAACCTCGCCGCCATCGAAGATCGGAATCTGGAACTGCACGTCAAAACCGCGTTCGCGGAACGGCGGGCCTTCCGGATCCTGGGTGCGGCGGGAGATGCCGGCGAGATCGAGCAGCGTCACGAAGCGCGTCGCCTCGGTCAGGTTGAGCGATTTGGCCAGTGCCGTCAGCTCGAGCCGCGCGATCTGCAAATCGATGCGGTGGCCGATGGCGTCGGCTTCGATCGAAGGCAGCGCCAGCGGCCGGCGCGGCAATGGCGGGAGCTGGTTGGGCAGACGGAAGTCGAGACCGTCGTCCCACAGCCCCATCAGGCGCGCGAGTTTTTCCCGCGCACTCGTCGCGGTCTGCCGCGCGGTGGCGAGATCGGCGGTGGTTTCCGCGTAAAATACCTGCTCGCGGGCCTGGTCGAGCTTGTTGATCGAGCCGGTTTCGCCGAGCTTGACCGCAAGCTGCGCCGTCGATTCCGCCGTCGACTTCGCGTCCGTCAGCAGCACCACCATCTCGTTGGCGGCGACGCAGCGGACATAGGCGCGGCGCACGTCGGCGGCGAGCCGCAATGTCGCCAGCGCCGCCCGCAATTGCGCCTGCCGGAAACGGTCGCGCGCGATGTCGGAGCGGAACGGCAAGGTGGCCAGCGCCAGGATGTCGCCGACCACCTGGCGTTCGATCTCGCTCGCGCCATTGCCGCTGATGCGCGAGACCGAGAAGACCGGATTGGGCGGCAGACTTTGTTCGACGAGATCAGTCTCGGCCAGCGCCAGCTCGTTATAGGCCGCCTGAAGTCCCTTGTTGCCGAGCAGCGCGATCTGCACGGCTGCCTCCGCGTTCAGCGTGCGCGACAGCAGCCGGCGGACGGCTCCGTCGACCGCCCCTGCACCCTCGGCCGACCGGACAAAGGCGACGTCCTTGTTGATGGCCTGGCGCGTCACGTCCGAGACCGCGGTCATGCCGCTGTCGGGCGAGAAAGCGGCGCAGCCGGAGAGGTTGAGCGCAGCCACGAGCAGCAGGCTTCGCGCGAGATGGTGTGCCATGGCGCGCTCCTACCGGTCTTGCTTGGGCTGCGGCGCCACGGTGTCGTTGCGCTCGCGCCATGGTGCCGGCGTTGCAGGCCGCAGGCTCGTGTAGGGCGCGATTACCGAGCGATAGCCGACGGGTGCGACTCTGGCTGCCGGATCGGCGGGATCGGCGCCGGCCTGCGGCGCGGTTGCCGGCATGCAGCCGGACAGCGCCAGTGCGGCCAGCAGCGGCCAATTGAATCGAAAGTGTCGTCCACGCACCGCAGATGCGGCGGCGGATCTCGCCCCGAGAAGCGTAAGCATGATGTATCCCTGATCTGTCGGATGACCAAAGGCGCACGCGCGCAGACGCGCGCGGCCTCAAATCGTCGAATCAGCTCAGGCGATGGGGGGGCGGTAGAGCAGGGGCGGCGCCTCGCTGTGCAGGCTGGCCACGATCTCGGGCGCGCAGGCGGAGATGGGCTGGAGCGGCTTGGCGACGCTTGGCAGATCGGCAGGGAGCGCGACCGCGCACATCATCGCGCAGCACGGGCCCGGCTTGCCCTTGCCGTCATGATGATGCTGGGCGGGTGCGTCCTGCGCAGCGGTCTGGTGGTGCGGGTGCGTGCCGGCGTGGTCATGCGACGAATCGCCATGCATATGGCTCGCCGCCATCTGGTGATGCGCCGGCACGAGGTCGGCGAGCAGCGCGTCGTCGTCAAGGCACGGCGCTGGACCGCTGCCCCAGGCCAGGGCTGCAGCCGGCGCGAGGACGCAGAACAGATAGGCGAGGGCAATGAGCCGCCCCACCCTGATCCGCATCGATCGCGTCAATTGCAACAACGTAGCCTCGACATGCTGTTCGCGCGGCAATGTTGCACACGCAGATTGCAAACTAATGGCAAACCGCCCATCCGCCAAGSTTTTCTTACCGCAGCGCACCGCGCATGCCCAATATCGCGGCACGATGCTTGACCGTGCGGCGATCAGCGAACATGGTCCGGCCGTGCACGCACCAAATCATCCAGAATCAAATCATCCAGAACAAAGACCAGACTCGTCCAGCCCTGATTCCCGTCAGGCTTGGGTACGGCTCGTGATTGCGCTTCTGATCGGCTCGATCGGGGGCGTCGGCATGTGGGCGATCGTGGTCATGATTCCCGCGGTTCAGGCCGAATTCGCCGCCACGCGGGGCGCGGTATCGCTGGCCTTCACGCTGATGATGTTCGGCTTCGGGCTTGGCGGTGTGATCGCCGGCAAGATCACCGACCGGTTCGGCATCGTGCCGGCGATGGCCATCAGCATCGGCTTTATCGGTGTCGCCAATGTGCTGGCGGGGCTGTCGACTGAGCTTTGGCAGTTCATTGCGGCCTATTTCCTGATCGGGCTCGGCACCTCGGCGACCTTTGCGCCGCTGATGGCGGAGGCCTCGCACTGGTTCGAGCGCTATCGCGGGCTTGCCGTGACCATCGTCGCCAGCGGCAATTACGTCGCCGGCACGATGTGGCCGCCGCTGGTGAGTTTTGGCATGCAGACCATCGGCTGGCGCTACACCCATATCGGCATCGGCCTCGTCTGCGTCGGTCTCATGACGATTCTGGTGCTGGTCCTGCGCGCGCAGATGGGTAACGACAAGGTCCGCAATCACGCCAACGCGGCGCCACCCCGGGTCGATCTCAAGCTCTCGACCAACACGCTGACGGTACTGCTCTCGATCGCCTCTATTGCCTGCTGTGTGGCGATGGCGATGCCGCAGGTGCATATCGTCGCCTATTGCGGCGATCTCGGCTATGGCGTGGCGCGAGGCGCCGAGATGCTGTCCCTGATGATGGCGTGCGGCATCGTCAGCCGCATCGGTTCGGGCTATCTGGCCGACAAGATCGGCGGCATCCCTACGCTGCTGGTCGGCTCGCTGGCGCAGGGCTTTGCACTGGCGTTCTACCTGTTCTTCGACAGCCTCGCCTCGCTCTATCTGATCTCCGCGATGTTCGGGCTGTTCCAGGGCGGCATCGTGCCGAGCTACGCCATCATCGTGCGCGAGGCGATGCCGGCGAGCCAAGCGGCAACGCGCGTCGGCATCGTGATCTTCGCCTCCGTGTTCGGCATGTCCTTTGGCGGCTGGGTGTCGGGCGTCATCTTCGATGCCACCGGCTCCTATGCCGCGGCATTCACCAACGGCGTGGCGTGGAACGCGCTCAATATCGCTATCGTCGTATTGCTGCTGATCCGTTCGCGGATGAATGCTGTCAAGACAGTCCCGCGCTTCGCCACCTAGACCCCCTGTCCCGCCTTCAACAGCGAGCAGCCGGTGATCTTGTAGCTGCCGTCGCTCTGCTGCTCGAGCGTGTAGAGCGCCTCCCAGGCCTCGCCATTGGCATCGACGATGTGGACGCGCTGGGCGATCCAATTGCCTTCGCTCTTGCTGTCGCCGAACTCGAAGCTCTTGTGCCGGTAGACCGGCGCGTAGCCGTTCTGCACCATGGACATGAAGATGTCGGGCGCAGGGAAGATCTCCCTGATCGTCGGCGCGGCGTAGGAATAGGCGGCGGCCGAATCGTCGCGGATGAAGGCCTGCTCCTGGGCACGAATGACGCCTTGCGCCGCCGCGACATCGTCGGCCCGTGCCGACATGGGGCTGAAGGCGACACTGAGACCGACGAGCAAGGCTGCGATGCGCATGACAGGCTCCGCGTTGAAATCCAGGCGGTCCCGACCTTAGCACGACTTTGGGGACATGCGGGACGCGCTATCGCTTCCGCTTCGCGGCCGGTTTCGCCGGCTTGGCGGCGCGCGGCTTTGCCTTGCCTGCGGGCTGCACCCGCAACCCGTCGACGAACACGTCGAGCATCCGCAGCACCGAGGATTGCCAGCCGGGCTGGTCGTGCATGTAGCACATGCCGACGAGCGCCCTGAGCAAATCCTCCGGGCTGATATCGCCGCGCATCTCGCCGGCGGCGACCGCGCGGTCGAGCAGCGAGCCGATCGCCTTGGTCAGACGGTCCATCGAGAACGCCGCGAGTTCCGACGAGCTCTGGAACGTCAGCGCCAGCGCCGCGGACATGCCCTTTTTTGTGGCAACGAATTCGACGTTGGAGCGCAGCCAGCGCCGCAAGGCGCCGACCGGGTCCTTGGCGTTCTTCAATTGCTCGGCGAGCTCGCCGAGCTGCTCGACCTCGCGCCGGTACACCGCCTCGAACAAATCCTCGCGAGTCGGAAAATGCCGGTAGAGCGTGCCGATGCCGACGCCGGCGCGTTTGGCGACGGCTTCGAGGCTTGCCTCGGGACCGCCTGCGTTGAACACGACCTTGGCAGCCTCGAGCACGCGCTCGCGATTGCGCACGGCGTCGGCGCGGGGTTTGCGGATCTGGTCGGCGTGGTCGTCCATGCCGGCAATGTAGATCACGAATTGGTTAGATTGAACCCCTGCAGGGCTGCATCGCGTTGTATGCGCACGGGCTTTGACGAATTCCAAATATTTTTCGGCGGCCCTTGTTAAGCGGAGGGTGCCTCCGTATCTTCGCTGAGACGTTGGCCCGGATCCCCGTTCGGGCGGCGCAGACGCGACGGCGGCCACGGCGGTGGCGCGCCACGCGATCACTCATGCCCATATCTGATCGGAGCCTTGTATGAACCACTCCATCAGCCTCACCGTGAACGGTGCGCGGCGCGACTTCGTCCTCGACGATCCGCGCGTCACGCTGCTCGATCTCCTGCGTGAGCGCCTCGACCTGACCGGAACCAAGAAAGGATGCGACCGCGGCCAGTGCGGCGCCTGCACCATTCTCGTCGACGGCAGGCGGATCAATTCCTGCCTCGCGCTCGCCATCAGCCATGACGGCGCCGACATCCTCACCATCGAAGGCGTCGCGCGCGGCGACCAGCTTCACCCGGTGCAGGCCGCCTTCATCGCCCATGACGGATTCCAGTGCGGCTTCTGCACGCCCGGCCAGATCATGAGCGCGATCGGCATGATGCAAGAGGCGCAGGCCGGCAACGATCCCGAGCGCATCCGCGAATGCATGAGCGGCAATCTCTGCCGCTGCGGCGCCTATGCCGGCATCGTCGATGCCGTGCTCGAGGCGCAGGCCGGCATGGACGAATCCAATCAGAGGCGCTCCGCATGAAACCGTTCGATTATGTCAGGCCGGCCACGGTCACCGAAGCCGTTGCCGCCGCCGCCCAGCCGGGCGCCGTCTATCTCGCCGCCGGCACCAACCTGCTCGATCTGATGAAGGGGAATATCAGCCGGCCTGATCGCCTGGTCGATGTCACTCATCTCGAAGGGCTCGACCGGATCGAGCATCTTGCCGACGGCGGAATGCGCATCGGTGCGCTCGTGAGCAATGCCGATCTTGCGCATGATGCCGAATTCGCAAGGTCCTATCCGGCCGTGGCGGAAGCGCTGCTCTCCGGCGCGTCCGCGCAACTGCGCAATGCTGCCACCGTCGGCGGCAATCTGCTGCAACGGACCCGCTGCGCGTATTTCTACGACACCGCCAGCCGTTGCAACAAGCGCGAGGCCGGCAGCGGCTGCGATGCGCGGCAGGGCGAGAATCGCAGCCACGCCGTTCTCGGCTGGAGCGAAAGCTGCATCGCCACGCATCCTTCCGATTTCTGTGTTCCACTGGTCGCGCTCGATGCGGTCGTCGAGATCGAGGGCAGGAACGGCCGGCGCGAAATCGCACTCGACGAATTGCATCGCTTGCCCGGCGATGCGCCGGAGCGCGACGCCACGCTCGAGCCCGCTGACCTCATCGTCGCGGTGCGTCTGCCGCCTGCGGCACGCGGCTTCGCCGCGCATGCGCGCTACCTCAAGGTTCGCGAGCGCACGTCCTACGCCTTCGCCGTCGTCTCGACCGCCGCTGCGTTGCGGATCGAGAACGGCAAGATCAAGCAGGCGCGGCTTGCACTCGGCGGCGTCGCCGCAAAGCCGTGGCGCGCCCGCGCGGCGGAAGACGTGCTCAAGGACGTCGCGCCGACGGCGGACGCCTTCCAGGAGGCCGCCTGGCGCGCGCTCACCGACGCAAAGCCGTCCGGCGACAATGCCTTCAAGATCGAGCTCGCGCGCCGCATCGTCGTGCGCGCGCTGACCCTTGCCGCCACCGGCACGCCTGCGCGTATCCCCGCGCTGCCGGCCTCTCCCTTTGCCTCGACGTCTGGAGCCCTCCATGTCTGAGCTCAACCTGACCAGCGCGCCCGCCCATCTGCGGCACGGCTCGAGTATCGGCCAGCCGCTGACCCGCCGCGACGGCATCCTCAAGGTCAAGGGGCAGGCGACCTACGCCGCCGACAATCATCCGCCCGGCATGCTGTTTGCCGTGATGGCGGTTTCCAGCATCGCACGCGGCCGTGTGACCTCGCTCGATGTCACTGCTGCCAAGCGCCATCCCGGCGTGGTCGATGTCATGACGTCGAGCCACAAGCCGCAGCTTGCGATCGACCCCGAGCTCAAGACCAATCCGTTCGTATTCCGGATGGAGGTGTTGCAGAGTGACGAGGTCCGCTACGCCAACCAGCCGATCGCCGTCGTGATCGCCGAGACGCTGGAGGCGGCGACGGAAGGCGCGGTGCTGCTGGCGCCGCGCTACGAGACGCTGCCCGCGCGCGTCGGGCTCGACGCCGGCGAAAGCTTCGTGCCGCCCGTCGTCGGCGTCGGCAACCCGACGGAAATTCACCGCGGCGATGTCGAGGCCGGCCTTGCTTCGGCGGAGAAGCGGATCGAAGCCGTCTACGAGACGCCGCCGCAATATCACAACGCGATGGAGCCGCATGCGATCGTCGCGTCGTGGGACGGCGACAATCTCTCGATCGATATGCCGACCCAGGGCCTGATGCTGTCGCTCGCGCGCATCGCCGAATTGTTCGGCATCGGGCACGACAAGATTCACATCCGCAGCCCGTTCCTCGGTGGTGGCTTCGGCTCCAAGGGGCTGATGGCAGGGCCGCAGACCCTCGGCATCATGGCTGCCAAGCTGGTCGGCAAGCCGGTCAAGCTCGTGCTGCGCCGGGAGCAGATGTACGGCCCGGTCGGTCATCGCGCGCCGACACGTCAGCGGCTGCGCATCGGCACCGATGGTGACGGACGCCTGACCGCGCTCGATCACCACGCAAGGACCGTGTCGAGCACGTTCGACGATTTCTACGAGCCCGCGGCCGATGCATCGCACACGCTCTATGCGGCGCCTGCGATCCGCACCGCGCACGATGCGGTGCGCGTCAACACCGGCACGCCGCTGTTCATGCGCGCACCGGGCGAGGCGACTGGCTCGATTGCGCTGGAAAGTGCGATCGACGAGATGGCCTGGGCCTGCGGCGTCGATCCGCTCGCCTTCCGCTTGAAGAACTACGCCGAGGTCGAGCCGATCACGGGAAAACCGTTTTCCTCGAAGGCGCTGCGTGCCTGCTACGAGCAGGGTGCGGCGCGCTTCGGCTGGGCCAAGCGTTCGCTTCAGCCGCGGCAGATGCGCGACGATGCCGGCCTTCTGGTCGGCTGGGGCATGGGCACCGCGACCTTCCCGGCGCTGATGTTCCAGGCGGAAGCCCGCGCGGCGATCCGCCGCGACGGTAGCGGCGCCATGGAGATCGGCGCGCATGACATGGGGCAGGGCGCCTGGACGGCGCTGGCCCAGATCGCGGCCGATGCCGTCGGCCTCGATATCGACCGTGTCGAGTTCAAGGCGGGTACCTCCGACTTGCCCGACGCCGGCATCGCCGGCGGCTCGGCGCACACGGCGACCGCGGGTGCCGCGATCCACAGCGCCGGCGCGGCCGTGATTGCAAAACTCGCCGACCTCGCCACGAACGATGAGCRTTCGCCGCTGTTCGGTGCCGGCAACGCCGGCGTCACCGCGCGTGACGGAAAACTGTTCCGGCGCGACGACGAGAGCCGCGGCGAGAGCTACGCCGAGATTCTCGCGCGCGCGGGCCTCGCCGAGGTCGAGGCGCGCGGCACGGGCGCGCCGAACCCTGCGGCGATGGAAGAATATGCGATGCACGCCCACGGCGCGGTGTTCGCGGAGGTGAAGGTCGATCCCGAACTCGGCCAGATCCGCGTCACGCGCATGGTCGGCGCCTTCGCGGCCGGGCGCATCGTCAATCCGCATCTGGTCAGGAGCCAGCTGTTCGGCGGCATGATCTGGGGCATGTCGTTCGCGCTGCACGAGGAGGCGATCACCGACCGCCGCAGCGGCCGGATCATGAACGCCAATCTCGGCGAGTACCACATCCCCGTGAATGCCGACGTGCCGCCGCTCGACGTGATCACGGTCGAGGAGCACGATCCGCACGTCAATGCGCTCGGCATCAAGGGCGTCGGCGAGATCGGCATCACCGGCAGCGCCGGCGCGGTCGCCAATGCCGTCTGGCACGCGACCGGYGTACGCGTTCGCCGCTTTCCSATCCGGATCGAGGAGTTGTTGACGCAGCTCTGAGGCCTCAGGCGGGGCGGGGCTCTCTCGTCCCGTCGCGGTCCTTCAATTCATCATCCTGCGGAGAGCCTTGATCTGCTCTCTCTGCGCCTCGATGTATTTCTGGATGGCCTCGCGGACCTCCCGCGAGCGGAGCTTGTCGGTGTCGCGCTGAACTTCGTTGAGCGCGGCCTCTGCATCAGCGAGAGCGGTCTTCATTGCGAGCCCTGTTACGAAGCGGCCCCGGATTGCCTAGGAGTCCGGGGCCATAACCTCAGCACCTCTACGCCAGGCTGCTCGGCTACGGTTCGCAACATATAGAGGATCGCCGTGCGGAAATTGAGGTGCCTCAAGCACCGTACGATTCCGGGGGCTCCGTAAGATTCCGGATGGCGTTCACGACGCTGTCGCGGCTCAAAACGTCGGCGGCGTGCAGGCCGAGATCACCTCGCACGGCTTGCCGCCGACGCAGCGGAAGCGATGCGGGCGGCGGCTCTCGAAATAATAGGCATCGCCGGGATTGAGGATGCGTCGCTCGTCCTCGACAGTGACCTCGAGCTTGCCGGAGATCACGATGCCGCCTTCCTCGCCATCATGCACCAGGTGAACGCGTCCGGTGTCGCTGCCGGGCTCGTAACGCTCCTTCAGGATCTGCAAGCTGCGGCCGAACAGATTGTCGCCGATCTGGCGGTAGGAGATCGGCTTCTTGCCGACCTCGGTCAGCTCTTCGGCGCGGTAGAAGATCTTGCGCCGCGTCTCCGGCTCCAGCGCGAAGAACTCGGCGAGCCCCATCGGGATGCCGTCGAGGATGCGCTTGAGCGCGCCGACGCTGGGG
Organism: Bradyrhizobium sp. P5_C11_2; assembly: GCF_054049755.1. Classification (NCBI taxonomy): domain Bacteria; kingdom Pseudomonadati; phylum Pseudomonadota; class Alphaproteobacteria; order Hyphomicrobiales; family Nitrobacteraceae; genus Bradyrhizobium; species Bradyrhizobium sp. P5_C11_2. Next base: position 16,121 of record NZ_JBFULT010000036.1, on the reverse strand, counting down.
TTCATCTGGTTGGATTCGATCAGCGAAATCGTCGAATTGGTGACGCCAGCGCGCTTGGCGAGCTCCCGCTGCGACAGCTTCTGGCGCGTCCGGATGAATCGCAGCCGCCCACCGATGTCGACGCTCATGCCCAGGTCCCTGTTGCAAGTGTTGCGGATCGCGCAAATATGGACCGGCAGCCCCTATCAAATCAATGGGTTGCCGGCATACAGAAAAGGACTTGTTGCGCTTCTATAGACGTGGCTCTGCTATCCCGTCAGCAAAGGAGCGTGGCCCGTGACCCTTCATCAGATTCCGAACACCATCAAGACCGATTCGTTCTGGATGCCGTTCACGGCCAACCGGCAGTTCAAGAAGGCGCCGCGGCTGTTCTCCTCGGCCGAGGGCATGCACTACACCACCGTCGATGGCCGCAAGGTGATCGACGGCTCCGCCGGCCTCTGGTGCGTCAATGCCGGCCACGGCCGCAAGCAGATTGCGGCAGCGGTCGAGCGCCAGCTGATGACGCTGGACTTCGCACCGTCGTTCCAGATGGGCCATCCGCTGGCCTTCGACTTCGCCGAGCGGCTCGCCGAGATCGCGCCGAAGGGCCTCGATCGCATCTTCTTTACCAACTCCGGCTCCGAGTCGGTCGACACCGCGCTGAAGATCGCGCTCGCCTATCATCGCGCCAACGGCCAGTCGAGCCGCACCCGCCTGATCGGCCGCGAGCGCGGCTATCACGGCGTCGGCTTCGGCGGCACCTCGGTCGGCGGCATGGTCGCCAACCGCCGCGCCTTCGCGACCCTGCTGCCGGGCGTCGACCACATCCGCCACACCCATGATCTCACCCGCAACGCCTTCGCCAAGGACCAGCCCGATCACGGCGCCGAGCTCGCCGACGATCTCGAGCGCCTCGTGGCCTTGCACGGCGCTGAGACGATCGCCGCCGTCATCGTCGAGCCGGTGCCGGGCTCGACCGCGGTGCTGCCGCCGCCGAAGGGCTATCTCCAGCGCCTGCGCGAGATCTGCGACAAGCACGGCATCCTCTTGATCTTCGACGAGGTCATCACCGGTTTCGGCCGCCTCGGCACGCCGTTCGCCGCCAACTTCTTCGGCGTCACGCCGGACCTGATGACGACGGCGAAGGGCATCACCAACGGCACCGTGCCCTGCGGCGCGGTRTTCGCGAGCCGCAAGGTGCACGACGGCCTGATGGTCGGCCCGGAGAACCAGATGGAGCTGTTCCACGGCTACACCTATTCGGCCCATCCGATCGCCTGCGCCGCCGGCATCGCGACGCTCGACATCTACAAGGACGAAGGCCTGCTCACGCGCGGTGCGTCGATCGCGGACTACTGGCGCGATGCGCTGCATTCGCTGAAGGGCCTGCCCAACGTCGTCGACATCCGCAATTGCGGCCTGATGGGCGCGGTCGAGCTGTCGTCGCGCGACGGCACGGTCGGTGCGCGTGGCTACGACGTCATGGTCGACTGCTTCAATCGCGGGCTGTACTTCCGCATGAGCGGCGACTCCTTCGCACTGTCGCCGCCCCTCATCGTCGAGAAGAGCCACATCGACGACATCGTGTCGATCCTGGGCGACGCCATCAAGCGGGTGGCCTGATAATTGCTCTCGCCGTTGCGAGTTGTTTCCTGGCAGCGGCGAGCGTGAGGCCGCGGGAGTTTGACGAAGCGTGAAAGTTCTGATCCTCGGCAGCGGTGTCATCGGTGTCACCTCTGCCTACTACCTCGCGCGTGCCGGTCATGAGGTGACGGTCGTCGACCGTCAACCCGAGCCGGCGCTGGAGACCTCTTTCGCCAATGCCGGCGAGGTCTCGCCCGGCTATTCCTCGCCCTGGGCCGGCCCCGGCGTGCCGGTCAAGGCGATCAAATGGCTCTTGATGAAGCACGGCCCGCTGGTGGTCCGGCCGAAGCTCGATCCCGCGATGTGGGTCTGGCTGCTCAAGATGCTGCGCAACTGCACGAGCGAGCGCTACGCGGTCAACAAGAGCCGGATGATCCCGATCGCGGAATACAGCCGCGACTGCCTGCGCGACCTGCGCCGCGACATCGGCATTCAGTATGACGAGCGCGCGCAAGGCACGCTCCAGCTGTTCCGCTACCAGTCGCAGCTCGACGGCACGGCTGAGGACATCGCCGTGCTCAAGCAGTATGGCGTGCCTTTCGAGGTGCTGAGCCGCGAGGGCTGCATCGCGGTCGAGCCGGCGCTCGCCGGCGTGAAGGAAAAGTTCGCCGGCGGGCTTCGGCTGCCGCAGGACGAGACCGGCGACTGCCACATGTTCACGCAGGCGCTGGCCAAGCACGCCGAAGCGCTCGGCGTCCGATTCATGTTCAACACCGGCATCGACCGCATCATCACGGAGGGCGCACGCGTCAGCGGTGTCGCGACCAGCGCCGGAATGTTGCAGGCAGACAGCTACGTGCTCGCGCTCGGAAGCTGGTCGTCGCGGCTCGTCGCGCCGCTCGGAATCTCACTGCCGGTCTATCCGGTGAAGGGTTATTCGATCACGGTGCCGATCAAGGACGCCTCCGGCGCGCCGGAATCGACCGTGATGGACGAGAGCTACAAGGTCGCGATCACGCGATTGGGCAATCGCATCCGCGTCGGCGGCACCGCCGAAATCTCCGGCTTCTCGACCAAGCTCTACGACGCGCGCCGCGCCACGCTCGATCACTCCTTGACCGATCTGTTCCCGCGCGGCGGCGATCTCGCCAAGGCGACCTTCTGGAGCGGCCTGCGTCCGATGACGCCGGACGGCCCGCCCGTAATCGGTCCGACGCAATACGCCAATCTCCACCTCAACACCGGCCACGGCACGCTCGGCTGGACCATGTCCTGCGGCTCCGGCCGCGTGCTCGCGGACATGCTGTCAGGCAAGAAGCCGGAGGTCGACGTCAGCGCGCTGACGGTGGACCGGTATAATCACCGGTTCGGCTGACTTCGCCTCTCCCCGCTTGCGGGGAGAGGCCGGAATTTGCGTAGCAAATTCCGGGTGAGGGGGAGTCTTCGCGAGTCTCGCTCGCACCGTTTGCGTGGAGAGGGCCCCTCACCCCAGCCCTCTCCCCGTAAGAACGGGGAGAGGGAGAAGAGCCTACCCCGCCGCGGTCACGCAGTTTACCCACAGCACCACTGCTTTCACGTCATCGGCCGGATTTGAAAACCGGTGCGGCCGCCGGCTTGYAAACCGAAAACTATCGCCCGTCTTCAGCGACCATGTCTCGCTGTCCACCGTCAGCATCATCTCGCCTTCGAGCACGAGGCCGGCCTCTTCGCCGTCATGGGTGTAGAGCTCGTCGCCCGCGGAGCCGCCGGGATCGATATGTACCAGGAACAGGTTGAGCCGGTTGTCGCTGCCCGCAGCGCTCAGCAATTGTTTCGAAATTCCGCTGCGCCAGAGTTTTAGTTCCGGCCGCTGAAGCCCGCGCGTCACCACCTGGTCGGAGGCACCGTCGGCACTTGGGCTCGCACCGAACAAAGCGGCCATGCCGACACCCAGCACGTCGGAGAGCGTCGCCAGCACGCGCAGCGACGGCGACGACAGGCCGCGCTCGATCTGGCTGAGGAAGCCGATCGAAAGCGAGGTGCGCTCCGCCACCGTTTCAAGCGAGAGTTGCCTGACGCGCCTGAGATCGCGGATGCGGCGGCCGACCGCGACGTCCATCGCAGGCTCCGCCGGCTTGGTGACGGCCTTGACCTTCACCTTGGCCCTCGCCTCGGCCTTCACCTTCCCGGCCGGCTTTGCCGCGGCCGGTTTGCGCATTCTTTTGCCACCGCTCACGTCAAACCGCTTCCTTCATGTGCATGAAAACCGCTTGCATCGTCCGCGGAAGTGTGACCAAATTTTCATATTGGTGAAAATAGGCTGAAACGGCTTGGCCCGCAACGTCTCTCGTTCCGACACCGCGCGCCTCGCCGCCACCGGCCGAATCCAAAGGGGATTGCGATGGCGTTGAAGCGTTTTGTCCAGGCCGCAGTCGCGGCGCTCGCGATGGCCGCGGTCGTGCCGGCTTCGGCGCAGCAGGTGCTGAAGGTCGGCTCGACGCCGACAGGCATTCCCTTCACCTTCCTCGACACCAAGACCAACACCATCCAGGGCATCATGGTCGATCTCATCACCGAGATCGGCAAGGACGCCGGCCTCAACGTGCAGATCGAGCCGATGGCGTTCTCGGCGCTGATTCCGTCGCTGACCTCGAGCAAGATCGACATCATCGCGGCTGCGATGTTCATCACGGCGCCGCGCAAGGAGGTCGTCGACTTCTCCGACCCGATCTACACCTATGGTGAAGGCCTCGTCGTGCCGAAGGGTGACACGAAGGCTTACGCCACGCAGGACGACCTGAAGGGCGAGACGGTCGGCGCGCAGGTCGGCACCGCCTTCGTCGACGCGCTGAAGAAGTCCGGCCTGTTCGCCGACGTCAAGGCCTACGACACCATTCCCGACATCCTGCGCGACGTGAACACCGGCCGCCTCAAGGCCGGCTACGCCGACTACCCGATCCTCGCCTACAATCTGAAGCAGGGCGGCTTCCCCGAGGTGCGGCTCGTCGACAGCTACAAGCCGGTCACGGTCGGCTCGGTCGGCATCGGCGTCCGCAAGGGCGAGAGCGCGCTGCTCGGCAAGATCAACGCCTCGCTCGCCAAGCTGAAGGCCAACGGCACCATCGACAAGATTCTCGAAAAATGGGGCCAGAAGGCACAGGGCTGATGGCTAGAGGCCGATCGAAGGCTGCCCGATGAAAGGCTTTTGGCACGACGCCGTCGAGTTCTTCCCGATCCTGATGAGCGGCGTCGCGTTGACGATCGTCGTCACCATCGGCTCGCTGCTGCTCTCGACCGTGCTTGGCCTCGTCTGGGCAATGATGCGGGTCTCCGGCATCAAGGCCCTGTCGATGCTCAGCGCCAGCCTGATCAACGTGATCCGGGGTATCCCGATCATCGTGCTGCTGTTCTACCTCTATTTCGTGATGCCCGATCTCGGCGTGACGCTCTCCGCGTTGCAGGCCGCAATCCTCGGACTCGGCATCGCCTATTCGGCCTATCAGGCGGAAAACTTTCGCGCCGGCATCGAGGCGATCGACAAGGGCCAGATCGAGGCGGCGCAGTCGATCGGCATGGGCTGGTGGCTGACGATGCGCCGCGTGGTGCTGCCGCAGGCGGTGCGCATCGTGCTGCCGCCTTACGGCAACGTCATGATCATGATGCTGAAGGATTCCTCGCAAGCCTCCACGATCACGGTCGCCGAGCTCGCGCTGCAAGGCAAGCTGATCGCGTCCTCGACCTTCAAGAACACCAACGTGTTCACGCTGGTGGCGCTGATGTATCTCACCATGAGCATTCCGCTGATCCTGCTGGTCCGTCACTTCGAGAAGCGGGCGGGCAAGAAATGATCGAGCTCACCGACGTTCACAAGAGCTTTGGCGAGAACGAGGTGCTCAAGGGCATCACGGCGAAGGTCGAGAAGGGCGAGGTGGTCTGCATCATCGGTCCCTCCGGCTCCGGCAAGTCGACCATCCTGCGTTGCATCAACGGGCTGGAAAGCTACGACCGCGGCGAGATCAATGTCGAAGGATTGAAGGTCGACCGCGATGCACCGTCGATCGTGAAAGTCCGCACACAGGTCTCGATGGTGTTTCAGCGCTTCAACCTGTTTCCGCATCGCACGGTGCTGGAAAACGTCGTCGAGGGGCCGCTCTATGTGAAGAAGGAGGCGCGTGCGCCAGTGCTCGAGCGTGGCCGCGCGCTGCTCGCGCAAGTGGGCCTCGCCGAGAAGGCCGACGCGCATCCGCCGCAGCTCTCCGGCGGCCAGCAGCAGCGCGTCGCGATCGCGCGCGCGCTCGCGATGCAGCCCAAGGCGATCCTGTTCGACGAGCCGACCTCGGCGCTCGACCCGGAGCTCGTCGGCGACGTTCTCGGCGTGATGCGCAAGCTCGCCGACGACGGCATGACCATGGTCGTCGTCACCCATGAGATGGGCTTTGCCCGCGACGTCGCCGACCGCGTGCTGTTCATCGACGGTGGCGTCATCGTCGAGCAGGGACAGGCCAAGGCCGTCCTCAATCAACCCCAGCATCCGCGCACGCAGGACTTCTTGCACCGCGTGCTGCATCCGCTCTGATCGGTCTTGATATGAACGCGCCTGCCCGCCTTCCGCTGCCACCCTCGCTCTATGCCGACACCGCGGTCGCGGCGACCGCGACGCCGCCGCTCGATGCGGACAGGAACGTCTCGGTCGCGATCATCGGCGGCGGCTTCACCGGCCTCTCCACCGCGCTGCATCTGGCGGAGCAGGGTGTCGAGGCGCTGGTGCTCGAGGCGCAGGAGCCCGGCTGGGGCGCGTCGGGCAACAATGGCGGCCACACCAATCCCGGGCTGAAGCACGATCCCGATCAGATCGAAGCCGATTTCGGCACCGATCTCGGCCGCCGCATGATCGAGTTCTCCTACGGCACCACGAACTTCACCCACGATCTGATCCGCCGCTACCAGATTCCCTGCGAGGCGCGGCAGAACGGCACGCTGCGCGCGGCCTATAATGAGGCGAGCGCCGCCGCAATCGACAAGACCGCGCAGCAATGCATCCGCCGCGGCATGCCGGTGAAGCTGCTGAACCGCGACCAATTGCGCGAGATGACCGGGACCGATCGCTATCTCTGCGCCATGCTGGACGCCCGCGGCGGCGATCTGCATCCGCTGAGCTACGTCCGTGGCCTCGCGCGCGCCGCGATCTCCGCCGGCGCCATGGTGCACGGCGAGACGCCGGCGCTGTCGCTGCGCCGCGAGGGCGGCCGCTGGCGCATCGAGACGCCGCGTGCGGTCGTGCACGCCGAGAAGGTGCTGCTCGCGACCAACGGTTTCACCGATGATCTCTGGCCCGCACTCCGCCGCACCATCGTGCCGGTGTTCTCCTCGATCGCCGCCACCGCGCCGCTCTCCGACGCGGTCGCCCGTTCGATCATGCCGACGCGCCCCGTCCTCTACGAGAGCGGCCACATCACGGTCTATTACCGGATCGACCAGCACAATCGTCTGCTGATGGGCGGGCGCGGCCCGATGCGCTGGATCAGCTCGCCGTCCGACGTCGCCTATCTCATGCGCTATGCCGAGCGGCTGTGGCCGCAGCTTGCGGGCGTTGCCTGGACCCACGGCTGGAACAGCCGGCTCGCGATCACCAAGGATCATTATCCGCATGTGCACGAGCCGGCCGAAAGCATTTTGGTCTCGCTCGGCTGCAACGGCCGCGGCGTCGCGCTTGCGACCGCGATGGGCGCCCAGCTCGCGCGCCGCCTGATCGGTGGCGCCAAGGCCGAGATCGACATGCCGATCACCGGCATCAAGCCGATCCCGATGCACGCGTTCTGGCCGGTGGGAGTGATGAGTGCGGTGATCGCGGGCCGGGTGCGCGACCGGCTGGGGATCTAGCGAATCCAGGGGCGGGAACGAACGTCGTTCTAGTCCGGCCTCAGCAGGCGCGGAACCGCGAGATCGAATCGCTGCTTGAGATCGTCGATGACGTTGAGCGCATGGGCGCGATAGAAACAATCGTCCACTGAGGCCGATCGACTGATGGTCCCGGTCCAGCCATAGGCGTCGTCGAAAACGAACAGCGTCATCCCCGGAGGCCAGGGACCGTGCAGCGCGCTCGCCTGTTCGACGATCAGGTCCTGAAGCTCGTAGGCCGTCTTGAAGGTCTTGCGGCGCATGGCTGATCCCGTCTGTCGCTGCAGCAAGCCGCTCTCTATCCGTCGAGCTCCTCAAACTCGTCCGGCGACAGCACGCGGCCGCGCGGCGTGCATATTCTCACGTCCAGATATCCCTCCTGCAGGAGCTCTCTCGCCTTCTTCAGCGCCGCTACCGCCGTGTCGCGGCTCAGTTTGACGTTGCCGGACAGGTCTCTGCCGCTGATCAGGAATTGCAGCTGTGTCGTCCTATCCATGCAGAAGGCCTACGGCCGGGATAACGGGCGCTGGAACGAAGGGCATGATCGCCGGCGACACATTCCAGTCGGCGAGGTGGAACCGGCACATGAACGCTCTCCATCTTCGGCGGGAGCGTTCGTGACCCTCAGTCACCGGTAGATGCCAGAAAAAGGACGGTGATCGGCAACCCTACGCCCGCGTTGCCAGGATAGCCAGCGTTAAAGGATCGCGTGCGAACCGGTCGGAGATCTGGACGGCGCCGCCCCGTTTGGGGGCGACGCGCATATTCAGTTGATCCGGGGTATCAGCAGCGACCCTGCTTCCACAGGCCGGGCGGGCAGCCCATGCCGCGCCAGCCGACCTTGCGTCCGTGATGCCATCCGGGCGGCGTGCCGTGATGATGATGTCCCATCGCGTGGCCATAACCGTGTCCATGTCCATGACCACCCTTTGCAAGCGCAGGGTTGGTCAGCGTGAAACCRGCCGCAATGATCAGCGGCGCGGCGAGCGCAAGTTTCTTCATGATGTCCTCCAGTGGGGCGAGCGCACTTGTCCGTTCAAATGAACGGACCGTGCGCAGGCAAGTTCCCTGCGAATGTGGAGGAGTCGTGACGCTCAGCCTTCCGCCACCGCATCGGCCCAGGGCTGGAAAATCTCGACCGCGCCGGAGTTGACGTCGCCCTCGCGCATTACCACGCTCGGGCAGGCGAACTTCTGCGGCAAGGACTGTACCCGCGCTTCCTCATAGTCGAAGCGCGCCGCCAGCGTCTTGCGCACCTCCGCCGGCAGACGGGCATCGCCGATCACGACCGCGCCTTCGCTGGCGTCGATGCGCGGCTGGTGGATCGCAGCATCGAGGTCCATGCCAAAGTCCAAGACAAAGGACACCAGCTGCGTCACCGCCGGCAGGATGCGTCGGCCGCCGGAGGCGCCGACCGCGAGGCGCTTGCCGTCGCTGGTTTCGGCGATCACGGGCGTGTAGTTGGTGAGGCAGCGCTTGCCGGGCGCCAGCGAATTGGTGGTGCCGGGCGTCGGATCGAACCACATGATGCCGTTGTTCATGGCAATCCCGGTGTGCGGCGTCACGTATTTCGAGCCGAAAGACGAGAGCAGCGTCTGCGTCACCGCGGCGACGTTGCCGTGGCGGTCGACCACGGAGAAATGCGTGGTGCAGGCCGGCGCCAGATATTCCGCGCCGAGCGAGCGCTTGCCGTCGGCATCGCCCATGTCCTTGAGCCGCTCGCGATAGGCCGATTGCAGGGCAGCGGCGTATTCGGCATAGGCGGTCGCGTCCGGCGCGCTCGCGGGGTTCAAATTCTGCTGCAACAGGCGCAGCGCGTGCGCCATCGTCGGCCCGGCCGTGAGCTCGGGTGTGGCAAACACCTTGCCGCCGCGATAGGGGATCGCGAGCGGCTCGCGCAGATGGGCGCGGAACGCGGCGAGATCCTCCACCGATAGCGCGCCGCCGTCGGCCTTGATGTCGGAGGCGATGCTTTTGGCGAGATCGCCCTGGTAGAAGTCGCGCGGTCCGGCTTCGGCGAGGTGCGACAGCGTCGCCTTCAATGTGTCCTGCGGCAGCCGGGTCTCGGACTTGATGCCCCACGGCGCGCTCGGCGGCAGGCCGTCCTTCAGGAATGCTGCCGCGCTGGCGGGATAGCGGCGAAGATCGGCCGCCGAGTTCGTGATCGTCAGCGTGGTCCACCAATCGGCCAGCAGGCCTTCGCCGGCGAGCGCGGCTGCCGGCGCGACCAGATCCTTCCACGGCAGCCTGGCGTGGCGGCGATGCGCCTCCTCCATGCCGGCGACGACGCCGGGCACGGCGATCGAGCCGGGGCCGTGGATGTTGCGGTCGTCCTTCACCCGCTGCCAGGGAAACAGATCGGAGGCTGCCCCTTCGCCGCTGAGCGGATAGTCGGCGACGCGCAGGCTCTGCGGTGCGCACATGCCGTAGTCGATCACCTCGTAGCGATTTTCCTTGGCGCGGTAGAGCACCATGGCGCCGCCGCCGCCGATGCCGCTGTTCCAGGGCTCCAGCACGTTCAGCGCGAAGGTGGTCGCGACGATCGCGTCGACGCAATCGCCGCCCGCCGCCAGCACCTGCGCGCCGACCTCGGCCGCCCGCCGCGATTGCGCGGCGACGATGCCGCCCTTGGCCTTGACGGCGGGTTTGCGGATGGTTTGGGCGAGGCTGAACTGATGAGGCATGATGTCGTCTTGTGTCTTGTCTTGGTTGGCGAAGCGCAGGGACAATGGCACATTGCCACCAACGAGAACATCCGCAGGGAGGAGCGACATGGCAGGTGTGAAACAGGCGCGGGATGGCGCGGTCGGGATCTTGACGCTCGACGAGCCGGCAAGCCTGAACGCGATGACGCCGGACCTGCTCGGCGCGCTCGCTGCCGCCGTCGCCGGGATGACGCAGGATGAGGGCGTTCGCGCCCTGATCCTGACCGGCGCGGGGCGCGGCTTCTGCTCGGGTCAGAACCTGAAAGCGTCGGGCGCGCTCGGCGAGGACATCGCGGCCGGCGTCATGCGCTTCTACTGGCCTGCGTTCAAGGCACTGCGAGAATGCCGCGTGCCCGTCGTCGTTGCCGTCAATGGCGTCGCGGCCGGCGGAGGCTTCAGCCTGGCGATGGCCGGCGACATCATTGTCGCGGCGCGCTCGGCGAGCTTCATCCAGGTGTTCAGCCGCATCGCGCTCGTGCCCGATCTCGGCTCGACCTGGCTGTTGCCGCGGCTGATCGGCCGGCAGCGCGCGCTCGAGCTGATGCTCCTGAACGAGCCGCTCACGGCCGAACGCGCCCAGGAGATCGGCCTGGTGCGGCAGGTCGTCGACGATGCGAAGCTGGTGGAGGAGGCGTTGATCCTGGCCCGCCGCCTCGCCGACGGCCCGACCCGCGCGCTGGTCGCGACGCGCGCCCTGGTCGAGGAGAGCGAGCACGCGAGCTACGAGGCCCAGTTCCGCCGCGAGATCGAGCTTCAGGCCACGATCCGCAAGAGCGCGGACGCCATCGAAGGCCGCAACGCCTTCGTCGAGAAACGCGAGGCGAAGTTTGCTGGGAGGTGAGGTGGTGCTGCGTCCCCGATTTCGTCATGGCCGGGCATAGCCGTCCGAAGGACGGCGTCGCTTCCGCTCGCCTATGTCCCGGCCATCCACGATCTTTGACGCGGATGCCAAAACAGGAATGCCCGGGACGAGCCCGGGCATGACGAGTTGGGGGAGCGGTCAGCGTAAGCGTTGAGCAGCAGGGCTCAGCGCGCGCGGTCCAGCCGGCTGGCCTGATACTTGGCGCGCCATTTCGGGCCGGGCCCGCGCATGTAGTGAAGCTCGGGGCGGTAGGGGTTGCCTGCGATCCGCACCAGCGTCAGCCACTTGGTGGCGACGAAGTTCACGGGCTGGCAGAGCAGGCTCAGTGAAGCGAGCAGCATGGCGTAGCCCTCAATGCGGCTTGCCGAGCATGGCGGCGAAGGGAAGATCGAAAATTTCTTCGCCATCGTCGTCGCTGACATGGATGACCCAGTCGCGCCAGTCCTCGTTGCTCGGCGTCAGGATCATCGAGCGCATGATCTGGGCGGCGCGGTCGCGCGCCTCGGTCAGATTGGCGACGGCGGTGCCGTAGCGATCGATCAGCGTGCCCTCGGTATTGGAGCAGTGGAAGTACATCTGAACCATACACGCCTCCTGTAGAGAGCGATTTTGATGGCAAATGGATACCATCCGAAACTACCGAAAGACATTCGGGGCGAGCCCGGTAAGGGAAACTACGGAGATTGGTCGCCGCGAAGACCCGCGGAGGTTGATCACAGGGGGGTGATGATCAACTGGACGGCGTCCTTGCAGCATGGAACTCTCGACTTTCGACGGGAAAGTCCGGGAGACCGCCGTGAATCGGCTCATATTCTGGTGCGAGCGCCCAAGTCTGCGCGCTTGTGTCGCTGCCTTCGCTGGAGCCCTGCTCAGCCTCGCCTCGGTTGCGTCTTCGGAACAGGTCCGCAAGAGCGGCTATGCGATCGGCACGGAAAGCTGCGGCAGCGGCGATCTCGGCTTTCCCAGGATCCAGATCGACATGAAGGCCGGATTTTGCGCCGGCCTCGTCGCCAGCGAGGATGACGGCCTCAAGTTTCCGCGCTCGATCATCCAGGTGCCCGGCCATGATCTCTTCGTCGTCGCCGACATGGGGGGCTGGGGCCATGCCGATGGACGGCTGCTTCTGCTCGATCCGCATGCGCCCCAAGGCCGGCGGTTCAGGGAGCTGTTGACCGGGATCGAATATCCGTTCGGCCTCGTGATCGGCCCCGACAGGAAGCTCTATGCCTCGACGGCGGAGGCGATCTTCCGGTTCGATCCGCTCGCCGACAATCCGCGAAGCACGGTCGAGACCATCGTCCGTCACATGCCGGGCCGGCGCATCACTTTGCCTAACGGCGCGAAGCTCGACGAGAGTGCGCATCCGCTCAAGCAGTTCGTGTTCGACAGGCACGGGCGGCTGTTCGTCAATGTCGGTTCGCACAGCGACGATTGCATCACGCCCGCGCCGATCACGCGGCCATGCGCGGCGGCCGAAGGGGCTTCCGCGATGGCCGCGATCTGGCTGTTCACGCCGCCTCCCGGCGGCGTCTTTCCTGCCTTGAAGCCCAACGATCCCGATCCGCCGCATGTGGTCTACGCGCGGGGCCTGCGCAATTCGATGGCGCTGGCACTGCACCCGAATTTCCCCGATGCCGGCTACGCCTTCCTGCAAGGCGAGAACGGCCGCGACCTGCCCGATATCTTCAAGCCGAACGAGGAGATCAACGCGATCGAGCAGGGCAGGCACTACGGCTGGCCCTATTGCTACGACCTATCGACGCCGAGTCCTGAATTCAGGAGCGTGCTGCAATCCGGCGTCTACAAGACACTCTGCACGGCCAATGCGCTCTACAAGCCGCCGTTCTCGCTGATGCCGCCGCACGGTGCGCCGCTCGCGATGCTGTACTATCACGGCGCAAAATTCCCGGAGCTGGAGGGCAAGCTCCTGGTCGGCCTGCACGGCTATCGCCCGACCGGCAGCCGCGTCCTCGTCTACGACGTCGACGATCACGGCTTCCCCAAGCCGGGCCCGGCGCCGGTGCGCTACCACGTCAGTTGCGCGGCCGAGCCGACCCGCAGCTTTCAGACCGACGCCGGTCAAGTGGCCGCCGCACCGTTCGACGAACTGATCGCCGGCTGGCACCGCGTCAACGGTGCGCGGCCGCAAGGGGCGCCGGTCGGCATGACGGTCGCGGAAGACGGCGCGATCTGGCTGGTCGAGGACAAGAACCAGACGGTGATCCGGATCGATCGCGCCGCGGGCGATCCGCCGGAGCCGCTCCCCTGCGACATGCGCAGCCAGGCGCAGATCGACCAGCTCGCGGCCTTCGTTGCAAAAGTCGCCCAGAACCGGATCCGGCTCACCACGCTGCGCAAGGGCCTCGTCGAAAAGCACTGCCTCGGCTGCCATTCCGATTTCGGCCTAAAGCCCGGACAATCGGATGCGGACAAGGATGCGACGATACTGCGCTTCATGCTGTCGCAGGACGGCTGGATCTATCCGGGCGATCCCGCCTCCGGCAAGCTGCGCACGCGGCTGCGCGGTCTCGGCGCGGAGAAGCTGATGCCGCCCGGCGGCGAAGGCCTGCCGAAGACGGAAGCAGGCTATACCCGCCTGCTCGATACCGMGGATCTGCTCGTTGCGAACATGGCTCCGGGAACGCGGATGCGCATCAGGCTCGGCCCGCCGCAGCGCAAGTTCTTCAGCAGGGCGAACAAGGAATGCGGCGAAATACCGGCCGCCAAGGTCGTCGTCGTGACACAAAGGAACGCTGTAGACAAACCCGGCTTCAGCCGGTTCTTCCGGCCGGCCGATCCCTATCTGAATGGCGAGTGCACCGACGACGATGGCTATTACATCCGGCAGGAATTTCTGGTGCCTGTGCAGTAGCGTCGTTCTCGTCATCGCGGCATCGTCGGCCCGGGCCGAGACCAAGCTGTTCGAGAGCGTGCAGGTGACGCCCCCCGGCGAATACACCTTCGGCATCGAGGGGCCGGCTGCCGATCCCGACGGCAATCTCTTCGTCGTGAATTTCGGCAAGTCCGGCACCATCGGCAAGCTGCCCGCAGGCGGCGCGGCCTCGGAGCCATTCACGGCGCTTCCCGAAGGCAGCGTCGGCAATGCCATCCGGTTCGCGCGCGACGGCACGATGTTCATCGCCGACTACAAGAAGCACAACATCTTCGCGATCCCGAAGGGCGCGACCGAGCCGGCCATCTGGTTTCACTCCGACGAGATGAAGCAGCCCAACGACATCACGGTCGCCGGCGACGGCACGATCTATGCGAGCGATCCGAACTGGAAGGGCCGGGAAGGCCACATCTGGCGCATCGCCAAAGCCGCCGACGGCTCGGTGCAGGGGCAGGTCATGGCCGCGCCGCGCGCGATGGGCACCACCAACGGCATCGATCTCAGCCCCGACGGAAAGACGCTCTATGTCGGCGAATCCAGCAGCGGGCAGATCTGGGCCTACGCTGTCAGCGGCAACGAACTCACCAATGCCAGACTCGTCAAGGCATTCCAGCCCGACACCATCGACGGGCTGCGCACCGATGTCGGCGGTCGTCTCTATGTCGCGCGCATCCTCAAGGGCACGATCGCGATGATGAAGCCGAACGGCGCGGTCGAGCGCGAGATCGCGCTGAAGGGCAAGGAGCCGACCAACCTCGCCTTCGGCGGCAGCGATGGCAAGACCGTCTTCGTCACGCAGCGCCAGGGCGGCTTCATCGAGTCCTTCCGCACCGACCAGCCGGGCCGCGAGCATTGCCTTCAGCGCGGCCGCTGCTGAACGCTTCAAAGGCGGTCTGCTCCCGGCGCAGAGCGGTGCGACAGGAGCGGCACTCTTCTTGCTTGCATCGGGCCGCCGCAGGGATTTAGACATCTGTGGGCACCGTTAGAGAGCATGCGACCACGGAGTGTTTGAGTGAAAGCCGTCCATACCGAACTGCACCGCAGCCATGATCCGCAATTCTTCCTGGTTCGCGGTGTCGTCAAGCGCACCACGGAGCAGCCCGAGCGCGCCGATCGCCTGCTCAAGGGGTTGAAGGACGGCAAGCATCAACTGGTCGAGCCGGCGGCGTTCGGGCAGGGGCCTCGCGCGCGCATTCACAGCCCGGAATATCTGTCGTTCCTCAGCGAAGCCTGGGAGGCCTGGACCGCGCTCGGCGATTCCGGTCCGGAGATGATCGGCAATATCCATCCGGTGCGCCATGCCGCGACCTATCCCACCCATATCGTCGGCAAGCTCGGCTGGCACACCGCCGACACCGCGGCGCCGATCGGCCCGGGCACTTGGGCCGCGGCCTGTGCTGCGACCGACGTTGCGGTCACGGCGGCGCAGATGGTGATGGACGGCGAGGATGCGACCTACGCGCTCTGCCGCCCGCCCGGTCATCACGCCTATCGCGACATGGCCGGCGGCTTCTGCTTCCTCAACAACAGCGCGATCGCCGCGGCGCATCTGCGGCTCAAGCACGAGCGCGTCGTGATCCTCGATGTCGATGTCCACCACGGCAACGGCACGCAGGGCATTTTCTACGCGCGCCCCGATGTCTACACGATATCGATCCATGCCGATCCGACTGCGTACTACCCCTTCGTGTGGGGCTATGCCCATGAGCGCGGCGAAGGCGAGGGGCTCGGCACCAATCTCAATATCCCCTTGGCCATCGGCACCGGCGATGACGGCTACATCCAGGCGCTGGATCGCGCGCGCAAGGCGATCGAGTCCTTTGCGCCCGGTGCCCTCGTCATCGCGCTCGGCCTCGATGCATCCGAACACGATCCGCTCAAGGGATTGGCCGTCACCACGCCGGGCTTCCGCCGCATCGGCCAGGCCATCGCGAAGATGGGCCTGCCGACCGTGTTCGTGCAGGAGGGCGGCTATCTCTCGGATATCCTGGGCGCGAATTTGACGTCGGTGCTGGCGGGATTCGAAGAGGCGCGGTGAGGCGCGTTCTTAACCTCTCCCCGCTTGCGGGGAGAGGTCGGAATTTGCGCGAGCAAATTCCGGGTGAGGGGGTACAGGTATCGCGGCAATCTCACGTGTGGAGAGAGGCCCCTCTCCCCGACCCTCTCAGCGCGAGCGAAGCTCGTCGCGGCCCCGTAAGAACGGGGAGAGGGAGAAGAA
>NZ_JBFULT010000035.1:0-27423 GCF_054049755.1 Bradyrhizobium sp. P5_C11_2 | reverse complement strand
CCTCACCCCAACCCTCTCCCCGTAAGAACGGGGAGAGGGAGGAAAGAAGCGTCGCTCCTGTCCATTGTCGCGCCCGCAGCAATCGCGCTATGCCTTGCGCATGGCGCATCCGCTCTCCCGCATCATCGACCAGCTCAAGCGCGAACCGTCGCGCACGGGCTCCATCGTCATCACCGTGTTCGGCGATGCCATCGTGCCGCGTGGCGGCTCGGTGTGGCTCGGTACGCTGCTGGAATTCTTCGAGGGCCTCGCCATCGACAGTGGCGTGGTGCGGACCGCGATGTCGCGGCTGGCGGCCGATGGCTGGCTGACGCGCGAAAAGGTCGGCCGTAACAGCTTCTACCGCCTTGCCGAAAAGGGCCGCCAGACGTTCGAGGCCGCCACGCGCCACATCTACGATCCGCCGCCGTCGGACTGGACCGGCCGCTTCGAGCTCCTGCTGATCGGAAATGGCGAGGATCGCGACGTCTCGCGCGACGCATTGCGCAACGCCGGCTTCGGCAGTCCGCTGCCGGGCGTGTGGGTCGCGCCCTCCGGCGTGCCGGTGCCGGATGCGGCTGCCGGCGCCATTCGTCTCGAAGTCTCCGCGGAAGATGACAGTGGACGCCGTCTGCTCAGCGCCAGCTGGCCGCTGGACCGCACCGCGGACGCCTATCTGAAGTTCATGAAGACGTTCGAGCCGCTCCGCACCACGATCGGCCGCGGATCGGACTTGTCCGCGGCCGACGCCTTCACCGCGCGCATCCTGCTGATCCACTACTACCGCCGCGTCGTGCTGCGCGATCCGCTGCTGCCGGAGAGCCTGTTGCCGGTGGACTGGCCGGGCAGGGCCGCCCGCGAACTCTGTGGCGAGATCTATCGCGCGCTGCTTGCTCCGTCGGAGCAGTGGCTCGACGAGCATGGAACCAACGAGAAGGGGCCGTTGCCACCGGCGCGAAAGCTCCTGGAACGGAGGTTCGGCGCCTGATTTTTATGTTACAGAAATATCTTGCATGAACTAATTCTTGTTATATATTGCCTCCCAACAAATCGGGAGGATGCGCATGTATACCCAGGCGCTCAATACGGCTGAGGCCGACGACCGCAACGTCGAAGATGCGGCGCGGGCGGCGCAGTTCCAGGCCCGCATCGATGCCGAGGAGCGCATCGAGCCGAATGACTGGATGCCGGCGGCCTACCGCAAGACGCTGACGCGTCAGATCTCGCAGCACGCCCATTCCGAAATCGTCGGCATGCTGCCCGAAGGCAACTGGATCACGCGCGCCCCGTCGTTGCGCCGCAAGGCGGCGCTGCTTGCGAAAGTTCAGGACGAGTGCGGCCACGGGCTCTATCTCTATGCCGCCGCCGAGACGCTCGGCACCTCGCGCGAGGAGCTGGTCGATGCCATGCTCGCCGGCAAGGCCAAATACTCCTCGATCTTCAACTATCCGACGCTGACCTGGGCCGACATCGGCACCATCGGCTGGCTGGTCGACGGCGCCGCGATCATGAACCAGATCCCGCTGTGCCGCTGCTCCTATGGCCCCTACGCGCGCGCGATGATCCGCGTCTGCAAGGAGGAATCGTTCCACCAGCGCCAGGGTTACGAGATCATGTTGACGCTGTGCCGCGGCTCCGGCGAGCAGAAGGCGATGGCGCAGGACGCGCTGAACCGGTGGTGGTGGCCGGTGCTGATGATGTTCGGCCCGCCCGATGCCACGAGCCAGCACAGCGACACCTCGACCAAGTGGAAGATCAAGCGCTTCTCCAACGACGAGCTGCGCCAGAAATTCGTCGATGCCACCGTGCCGCAGGCGCAATATCTCGGGCTCGCCATTCCTGATCCCGGCATGATTCAGGATGCCGACGGGCACTGGCGTTACAGCGAGATCGACTGGACCGAGTTCAAGCAGGTGCTCGCCGGCAACGGCCCGTGCAACCGCGACCGCATGGCCGCGCGCCGCAAGGCGCACGATGAGGGGGCCTGGGTGCGCGAGGCGGCAGCCAGCTATGYCGCCAAGCGCCAGCACCGTCAGACCGCGCAAGCCGCGGAGTAGGAAGATCAAGATGTCCACGCCGAACACGCCGCTCTGGGAAGTCTTTATTCGCAGCCGCAACGGGCTTGCGCACAAGCATGTCGGCTCGCTGCATGCGAGCGACGCGACGATGGCGCTGCAAGCCGCACGCGACATCTACACCCGCCGCGGCGAGGGCCTGTCGATCTGGGTGGTGCCATCGACCGCGATCACCGCGAGCGATCCGGCCGAGAAGGGCATGATGTTCGAGCCGGCGGAATCGAAGATCTACCGGCACCCGACGTTCTACGAGGTGCCGGAAGAAGTGGGGCATATGTGATGCCCATTGCCAACATCCAGGTCTCCGAAACGCCGCTGGTGCTCTACGCGCTGCGCCGCGCCGACGACGCGCTGGTCCTCGGCCACCGGCTGTCGGAATGGTGCGGGCACGCGCCGATGCTGGAAGAGGACATGGCGCTCTCCAACATCGCGCTCGATCTCATCGGCCAGGCGCGCGAGCTCTACAGCTACGCGGCCAAGGTCGAGGGTAGGGACAATGATGAGGACCGGTTGGCCTATCTCCGCGATGTCAGGCAGTACCGCAACCTGCTGCTGGTCGAGCAGCCGAACGGCGACTTTGCCCAGACCCTGGTGCGGCAGTTCTTCTATTCCGCCTTCGCCGACCTCCACTGGCGTGCGATGATGTCTTCGCGCGATACGACGCTTGCCGCCATTGCCGCCAAGTCGGAGAAGGAGAGCGCCTATCATCTGCGCCATGCTTCGGAATGGATCATCCGGCTTGGCGACGGAACGGAAGAGAGCCACGTCCGTGCGCAAGCCGCGATCGATCATCTCTGGGCTTTCACCGGCGAGATGTTTGCGGTCGATGCCGCCGAACGCGGCCTGATCCAGGCCGGGATCGCGGTCGACCCCGAGACCCTGCGCGGTCGCTGGCTGAAGACTGTCTCGGGGGTCACCGGTGAGGCCACGCTCACGCTGCCGAAGAACGACTGGATGCAGCAGGGCGGCCGTGAAGGCCGCCATAGCGAACATCTCGGCCATCTCCTCAGCGAGCTGCAATCGATGCAGCGTACTTTCCCGGGGCTGACATGGTGACCGCACTCGACGTCGACAGGGAAACCGAGTTGCGCCAGCGCGCCTGGGATGCGGCGGCCGGCGTCGTTGATCCGGAAATTCCGGTGCTGACGATTGCCGATCTCGGCGTGCTGCGCGATGTTGCTGTCGACGGAGATCATGTCGAGGTCGCGATCACCCCGACCTACTCGGGCTGCCCGGCCATGAACATGATCGCGCTCGAAATCAAGCTTGCGCTGGAGCGTGCCGGCTTCCGCCACCCAAGAGTGCGTACGGTACTGTCGCCGGCCTGGACCACCGACTGGATGAGCGAGGAGKGACGGCAGAAGTTGCGCGCCTATGGCATCGCGCCGCCGCAGGCCTCGAGCTCCCGCCGCGCCCTGTTCGGCGAGCAGGCAATCGCATGCCCGCAATGCGGCTCCGGCAATACCGAGCTGTTGTCCGAATTCGGCTCGACCTCGTGCAAGGCGCTGTGGCGCTGCAAGACCTGTCGCGAACCCTTTGATTATTTCAAGTGTCATTGACCATGTCCGCAGCCGCTCCGCGTTTCCATCGCCTGGCCGTCAACGATCTCCGTCGTGAGGCGTCCGATGCCATTTCGATGACCTTCGCCATTCCGGGTGAACTCGCCGGCGACTACGCCTTCACGCCCGGCCAATACCTCACGCTGCGGATGATGTTGGATGGCGAGGAGGTGCGCCGCTCCTACTCGATCTGCTCCGGCCCCGATGATGGCGAAATCCGTATCGCCGTGAAGAAGGTCGACGGCGGCGCGTTTTCGAATTGGGCGGCGGACGAACTGAAATGCGGCGACGAGCTCGACGTGATGACGCCGACCGGCCGCTTCGGCGTGGTCCCGCCGGCAGATAGTCCGCGCATCCATGTCGGCTTTGCCGCGGGCTCGGGCATCACGCCGATCGTGTCGATCGTGAAGGGCACGCTGGTGCGTGAGCCGGACAGTCGCTTCTTCCTGTTCTACGGCAACCGCACGACCGACAGCATCATGTTCCTCGAGGCGATCGAGGAGTTGAAGGACCGTTTCATCGATCGTCTTTCGATCTTCCACGTTATCTCGGGTGAAGAGCAGGATATCCCGATCCTTCATGGCCGGCTTGACGGCGAGAAGGTGAGGGTATTGCTGCGCTCGCTGGTGCCGGCCGTAAGCGTCGACCACGTCTTCATCTGTGGTCCCGCTGGCATGAGCGAGGACATCGAAGCGACCTGCCGCGATCTCGGCATCGCTGACGAGCGGATCCATGTCGAGCGCTTCGTCTCCGAATTCGGCGGAAAGCCGCGGCCGAAGAAGGTCGTTGCTCCGGACGCCCCGCCGAAGGCGATCGCGTCCCTGATCATCGACGGCAAGCGCCGCGACGTGCCGGTCGCGGAGGATGAGGCGATCCTCGATGCGGCGCTACGGGCCGGCGTCGATCTGCCCTTCGCCTGCAAGGGCGGCATGTGCTCGACCTGCCGCGCCAAGCTGGTCGAGGGCGAGGCGCCGATGGACCTGAACTACTCGCTGGAGCCATGGGAGCTGAAGGCCGGATTTGTGCTCACCTGCCAGGCCAAGCCATCGTCGGAGCGGGTGGTGGTGGACTATGACCACGTTTGACAGCCTTGGCCAACCAGCAGAACATCATGGGTCAAAAATCAGCCGGGAGAAGCGCGTGAACGTCAAAGCAGCCCTGTCGCCCGACGATGTGGCCCGCGCTTGCGCCGATGCGATGTGGGCGGAGGACGATGCCTCCAAAGGTCTTGGCATGGAGATCGTCGAGATCGGCCCGGGCTTTGCGACGCTGGCGATGAATGTGCGGCCCGACATGGTCAACGGCCAGCGCATCGCCCATGGCGGCTTCATCTTCACGCTCGCCGATTCCGCCTTCGCGTTCGCCTGCAATTCGCACAATGAACGCGTGGTGGCGGCGCAGGGGCAGATCACCTTCATCAAGCCGGGCAAGCTCGGCGACCGGCTCATCGCGAAGGCGCGGGAGATCAGCCGCGGCGGCCGCTCCGGGATCTACGACGTGCGTGTTACCGCGGGCGATACCGTCATCGCGGAATTCCGCGGCCATTCGCGTGTCATTGCCGGCACGTGGCTGCCGGCGCAGGACTGACAAAGACAAGACCAATCAAGAAAAGAACAAACCAATGTTGAGGGGAAACGACGATGGCTCTGACCAGGCTCAAGGAAGGTGGCAACACCTATAGTGCCGAGACGGACGCGCATGAGCGCGCCTCGCGCGACGAGATCATGGCGTTGCAGAAACAGCGGCTCGCCTGGTCGCTGAAGCACGCCTACGACAATGTCGCGCATTATCGCAAAGCCTTCGACAAGGCCGGCATGCATCCGTCCGACTTTCGCGAGCTGTCCGACCTCGCGAAATTTCCGTTCACCGTGAAGACGGACCTGCGCGACAACTATCCCTTCAACATGTTCGCCGTGCCGCGCGAAAAGCTGGTGCGCGTGCATGCCTCCTCCGGCACGACGGGCAAGCCGATCGTGGTCGGCTATACGCGAGCCGACATCGATACATGGTCGGAGGTGATGGCGCGCTCGATTCGCGCCGCCGGCGGCCGCACCGGCATGATCATCCACAACGCCTATGGCTACGGTCTGTTCACCGGCGGATTGGGTGTGCACTATGGCGCGGAAAAGCTCGGCTGCACGGTGGTGCCGATCTCGGGCGGCATGACCGAGCGGCAGGTGCAGCTCATCAACGATTTTCGTCCCGACATCATCACGGTGACGCCGAGCTACATGCTGGCGATCCTGGACGAGTTCAAGCGCCAGAAACTCGATCCGCGCCAGTGTTCGCTCAAGGTCGGCATTTTCGGCGCCGAGCCCTGGACCAACGCCATGCGCGGCGAGATCGAGGATGCCTTCGACATGGATGCGACCGACATCTATGGCCTGTCCGAAGTGATCGGCCCTGGCGTCGCGCAGGAGTGCATCGAGACCAAGGACGGCCTGCACATCTGGGAGGACCATTTCTATCCCGAAGTGATCGATCCCGAGACCGGTGCGGTGCTGCCGGATGGCGAGAAGGGCGAGCTGGTCTTCACCTCGCTGACCAAGGAAGCCTTCCCGGTGATCCGCTATCGCACCCGCGACCTGACGCGGCTGTTGCCGGGCACGGCGCGGCCGGGCATGCGGCGCATGGAGAAGGTGACGGGACGCTCGGACGACATGATCATCCTGCGCGGCGTCAATTTGTTCCCGACCCAGATCGAGGAGGTGCTGCTCGCGACCGACTGGTGCGGCGGGCACTTCATCCTCGAGCTGACCCGGGAGGGCCGGATGGACGAACTGACCATCATAGCCGAGGCTCGCCCCGAGAGCTGGGACGGCCGCGGGCTCATCGACCATGCGGACCGGATCTCGACCCATATCAAGAACACGATCGGCATCAGCTCCACCGTGCGGGTGGTTGCGCCGGCCACGCTGGAGCGCTCGCTGGGCAAGGCCAAGCGGCTCTACGACAAGCGGCCGAAGGATTGACTTGACCCTCCGCAGGGGCGACAAGGCCCGCGAGAAGTCGCGGGTCTTTTCCATGTCGCCAGCCGATACCAAATCCGTCGAGGCGCGCTGCGTCCGCCTCAATGCCAAGGCCGAAAACGCCGCCGCGGTTGCGCCGGTTGTCGAGCGCCATCCGCTCACGCGATCTCCGAACGATCTCCTGATCGAGGTGAGAGCGGCCGCGGTCAATCCGTCCGACGTCAAGGCCGCGACCGGCCTGATGCCCTATGCCGTATTCCCGCGCACGCCAGGCCGCGACTACGCCGGTGTGGTGATCGACGGGCCGGCCGGCACGGTCGGCCGCGAGGTGTTCGGCTCCTCCGGCGATCTCGGCATCCGCCGCGACGGCACCCACGCCACGCATCTGGTGGTCGAACTTGATGCGGTGGTGGAGAAGCCGAAGACCGTCTCCTGGGAAGAGGCCGCCGGCATCGGCGTGCCCTTCGTCACCGCGATGGAAGGCTTTCGCCGGGCCGGTATTCCAAAGAGCGGCGAAACCGTTCTGGTGTTTGGCGTCAACGGCAAGGTCGGCCAGGCCGCGGTCCAGATCGCGACCTGGCAGGGCGCGCGCGTCATCGGCGTGGTGCGCAAGGCGGAGGCCTATGAGGGCCATACCAACGCTGCCATCGAGGTGATCAACGCGTCCGCCACGGACGTCGCAACGCGCGTGCGCGAAGTGACCGGCGGCAAGGGTGCCGACATCGTTTTCAACACGGTGGGCGATCCCTATTTCGAGGCCGCGCACAAGTCGCTGGCGCTTCGCGGCCGACAGATCCTGATCGCCGCAATCGACCGCATCGTGCAGTTCAACATTCTGGAGTTCTATCGCGGCCAGCACACCTATGTCGGAATCGACACGCTCGGCCTGTCATCGGCCGCAACGGGCGCGGTGCTGCGCGATCTCGGCCCCGGCTTTGCCGGCGGCCACCTGAAACCGTTCCCGATCAAGGCGAACTCCGTCTATCCGCTGGAGCGCGCCAAGGAGGCGTATGTCGCCGTCGCCGGCTCCTCGCGCGACCGGGTGATCCTGAAGCCGTGACCATGGAGTCGTCCGCGCAACTCGTCATCCTCGCCGGCCTCATTATCGGCCTGGTCTATGGCGCCGTGGGCCTGCTCAGCGGCTTCTGCCTGATGAGCAGCATGCGCGGTTTTCTTGCTGACGGCGACGGGCGGTTGGCGCGGACCTATGCACTGGCGATCGCAGTTGCGATTGCCGCCAGCCAGTTCCTCGCCGGCGGCGGCATGGTCGATCTAGGCAAGTCGATCTATCTGCAACAGACGTTTTCGGCGCCGGTGCTGTTCCTCGGCGGCCTGCTGTTCGGCTACGGCATGGTGCTGTCGAACGGCTGCGGCTCGCGCGCGCTGGTGCTGCTCGGCCGCGGCAATCTCCGGTCCTTCGTCGTCGTGATCGTGCTCGCCATCGCAGCACAGATGACGCTCAAAGGCCTGATCGCACCGGCCCGCATCGCGCTCGTCCAGGCTTCGCAAGCCACCGTCAATGCGAATTCACTGCCCGCGGTGCTGGCGACGCTCGGCCTCGGCGAAGCCGTCTCGCGCGTGTCGGCGGCTGCCGCAATCGCCGTCGCCCTGATCATCTTTGCTTTCGCGCACCCGGCATTCCGCCGCTCGCCGGGCCAGATCGCAGCCGGAGTCATCGTCGGCCTCCTGGTCGCCGGCGGCTGGTTCGTCACCGGCTATCTCGGCGCCGACGACTTCAACCCGGTCCCGGTGACCTCGCTCACCTTCATCGCGCCGATTGCCGATGCGTTGCAATACGCCATGCTCTCGACCGGCCTGACACTGAACTTCGGCATCGCGACGGTTGCCGGCGTCTTCGCCGGCAGTTGCGCGACGGCGCTCGCAACGGGCCGCTTTCATCTCGAGGGCTATTCCTCGCCACGCCACATGCTGCGTTCCGCCGGCGGAGCCGCGCTGATGGGGATCGGCGGCGTCATGGCGTTCGGCTGCTCGATCGGACAGGGCCTCACCGGCTTGTCGACGCTGGCGATGGGCTCGTTCGTCGCGGTCGCCGGCATCCTGCTCGGCACGGCGGCCGGCCTGCGCGGCGCACTGCGCGTTCAGCCGCTCGCGGTAGCCTGACCACGCAGCAGCCGGTCGCCCAGTGTTGCAAGGCCGATGCCGGTGACGATCAGCCCGGCGGCGACGGCAAGGCTCATATCGATCGGTTCACCCAGCAGGATTGCGGCGCTGGCGATGCCGACCAGCGGTGTCCCCGTGGTACCGAGCGAGGTCGTCAATGCAGAGATGCTCTTGTTGACCATCGACATCGCCCAATAGGCCAGCGCGGTCCCGATCAGGCCGGAATACAGGAACAGCAGCACAAGCCTCCACGACCATTCCGCGTGCGGCGGGCCATCCGCGATCAGCGCCGATCCCGTCAGCACGATGGTCGCGACGAGCACCTGCCAGACCAGGAGCTGCAGCGGGGACGCGATCCATCGGTGCGCGCGGATGTAGATGATGTTCGCCGCCCAGGAGATCGCGCCCAGGATGACCATGCCGGCGCCGAGCACGGCGTTCGTATTGGTCCAGTCAATGGACGTCGGGTTCAGGATCACGGCAAGGCCGATCAGCCCAAGCAGGGCGCCGGCGAGCTTTGGCGCCGTCAGCGTGTCCTTACCCAACAGGGGCGCGGCGATCGCGACCCAGAGCGGCGTGGTGTAGCCGAGCACGATGGCCTTGCTCGCGGGCAGGAAGCGTACACCGGCCGCAACCAGGACCGAGAACACCGTCATGTGCAGCAGCGCCACGCTCAGGACCACAGGAATGTCGCGCCGGTCCGGGATCACCAGATTCTTGCTCAATCCGAGCATCACGAACAATCCAGCCAGCGCGATCCAGCTCCGGATCGC
Source organism: Bradyrhizobium sp. P5_C11_2 (assembly GCF_054049755.1). Lineage (NCBI taxonomy): Bacteria > Pseudomonadati > Pseudomonadota > Alphaproteobacteria > Hyphomicrobiales > Nitrobacteraceae > Bradyrhizobium > Bradyrhizobium sp. P5_C11_2. Next base: position 17,947 of record NZ_JBFULT010000035.1, on the reverse strand, counting down.
TGACGTCCACAGCGGGGAGAGGAACTGGACGAGCTGCTTCGTCACCGACCAGTTCACGCCCCAGGCCAGCACGACAATCAGGAACAGGCCAACGGCCGTGCGGGGGGACAGGGAAGAGTTCATCGCAAGGTCCTTGAAGCAATCCGATGCGGTGGATAGCATCCGGAGTGGCACCTGAAAAAGTGCCAGATCGGAGAAGACAAAGGTGCCAGTTTCCGAGGCGATGATTTCTGCCCTGGTCGACCTGAAGCGGGCCGACGATGAGGGGCTGGTGGCACAACTCACGAGCCAGCTCCGAAGCCTGATCGCGGCCGGCCGTCTCGGCAAAGGCCGTGCGCTGCCGTCGAGCCGCCGGCTTGCGAGCGATCTCGGCGTCTCGCGCAACACCGTCACCTATGCGTTCGAACAGCTTGCGGCGGAGGGATATCTCGAGGCGTCGCATGGCCGCCGTCCCGTGGTGACGGTCGACGGTGGTGAGCGCACCGAGGGGACGGGCGTCGTCGCGTCGAACGTTCGCTCCGCCAAGACGCAGCTCTCGCCTTGGGCTTCGAAGCTGAAGCAAACCGACTGGCCGATGTCCTATCAGGCGCTCCTGAAACCCTTGCGCCCGGGGCACGGCGATTTCAGGGAGTTTCCCAACGAAGTCTGGGCCCGCTGCCTGCGCCGCAGCGCCGTGCGTGCGGGCAAGCGCGAACTCGGAGCGGTCAACCGGCCGCGCCTGCGCGAGGCGCTGGCGCGCTATCTCGCGAGCAGCAGGGGCGTCCGCGCTACGGCAGACCAGATCATGATCCTGCCGAGCGCGCAGGCCGCGCTGACCCTGATTGCGGCCACACTCATCACGCCCGGCGACGATGTCTGGGTCGAGGATCCCGGCTATCCCGGGGCTGCGGCTGCCTTCCGCGCCTCCGGTGCGCGCGTGATCGGCGTCGGGCTGGACGAGCAGGGCATGCAGCGGATGCCGGGCCGCGCGGCACCCACGCTGATCTTCACGACGCCATCGCACCAGCACCCGACCGGGCGGCTGATGTCGCTGGCCCGCCGCACCGAATTTCTCGCTGCGAGCAAGCCCGGCAAGACCTGGATCGTCGAGGACGATTACGACGGCGAATTTCACTATGACAGCCGGCCGGTGCCGGCCTTGCAGGGGTTAGACGCCCATGGCCGCGTGTTCTATGTCGGCACCTTCTCGAAGGCGATGACGTCGGATATCCGGCTCGGCTATCTCGTCGTGCCGCCGGCGCTGGTCAGCACCCTGGAGATCGCGCAGCGGCACATCGGCCTGATCGCGTCCAGCCATACGCAGGAGGCGTTGGCTGAGTTCATTGCTGACGGTCATTTCCTCGCGCATCTTCGTCGGATGCGCCGGCTCTATCACGCGCGCCGCGATCACCTCGTCGACGGATTGCAGCGCCATCTGGGCGATGCGCTCTCGGTCGAGGTGCCCTCGGGCGGTATCCAGCTTGTCGCGCGCCTCAAGCGCGGCACGGCTGATCAGGCCGCGGTGAAGCGGCTGGTCGCTGCGGGGGTTGAAACCCGGGCCTTATCGGGCCTGTCCCTCGGAAGGCCGCGCGATCACGGCCTGCTGCTCGGCTTTGCGGCCTGGCGCGAGACCGAGATCAGCGCGGCGGTGCGGACGATGGCGTCGTGCTTCTAGACCGGCAGCGTTAGTCAACCGCCTTGGTCACGATGCGGATTTCCGAGGTCAGTGTCCGGTGCACCGGGCACTTGTCGGCGATCTCCATCAATTTCTTGCGCTGCTCGGCATCGAGTGCGCCGTCCATCGCGATGTCACGCTCGATCTGGTCGAGCATGCCCTCGTGCGTCTCGCACTCCTCGCAGTCCTTTGCGTGGATCTTGCTGTGCTTCAGCGTGACGGTGACGCGGTCGAGCGGCAGCGCCTTGCGGTCGGCATAGAGACGCATGGTCATGGAGGTGCAGGCACCCAAGCCGGCGAGCAGGAAATCGTAAGGTCCAGGTCCGGCATCCTCGCCGCCGGCGGCGACCGGCTCGTCCGCCACGAGGCGATGCGGGCCGACGGAAATGGTCTGGTTGAACTTGCTCTTGCGGGTCTCCTGAACCACGACCTTGCGCGGCGCCTCCGGGAGATCCATCGCCTTGGCGGGTTTTGCGGCCTCGACATAGCGGCTCGCCCAGGCCGTGATCACATCGGCCGCGTAGAGCGCGTCGACCGGCTTGGTCAGCAGATGATCGGCGTGGTCGAGCGAGACGAAGCTCTTGGGATGCTTCGCCGAGACGAAGAGCTTCGTGGCGTTGTCGATCCCCACGGTATCGTCGACCGGCGAATGCATCACCAGCAGCGCCTTGTGCAGGCCGGTGACGTCCTTCATCAGTTCATGCTCGACGATGTCGTCGAGGAATTCGCGTTTGATCCGGAACGGCCGCCCTGCAAGCGACACCTCGACCTCGCCTTGAGCGCGGATCGCGTCGACATGCTCCTTGAAGAGGCCGGTGACGTGGGCGGGATCGGACGGCGCCGCGATGGTCACGACTGCCTTTGCTTCCGGAATCTGTCCGGCTGCCGCCAGGATGGCGGCCCCGCCGAGGCTGTGGCCGATCAGGATCGACGGCGCCTTGCGGGTCGTGCGCAGATGATCGGCGGCACGCACGAGATCGGTGACGTTGGAGGAGAACGTCGAATTGGCAAAATCGCCTTCACTGGAGCCGAGCCCGGTGAAGTCGAAGCGCAGCACCGCGATGCCCTTGGCGGCAAGCGCGACCGAGATGCGCTTGGCCGCCAGCGTGTCCTTGCCGCAGGTGAAGCAGTGCGCGAACAGCGCGACAGCCGCGGGCTCGCCGTCCGGCAGTTCGAGCGCGGCCGAAAGCTGGTGGCCGCCTTCACCGGTGAATTGAAAGCGTTCCGTCGGCATGGGCTTTCCCCCCGTTCTTGCTTGAACCTAATCGCCCGAATAGCGCTGTTCGGCCCAGGGATCGCCGCGGTTATGGTAGCCGCGGACTTCCCAAAAGCCCGGCGCGTCCTCGGTCAGGAATTCGATGGCCTGGAGCCATTTGGCACTCTTCCAGAAATAGAGATGCGGCACGACGAGGCGCACCGGGCCGCCATGCTCGTCCGACAGCGGCTGGCCCGACCAGCTATGGGCGAGCAGCGCGTCCTCGGCGGCAAAGTCGTCCAGCGCGAGGTTGGTGGTGTAGCCGTCATAGGAATGCAGCACCACGAAGCGCGCATCGTCGCGCGGCTGGCAGGCCGCGAGCAGCTCGCGCGTCGCCAGCCCCTCCCACTGGTTGTCGTAGCGCGACCATGTGGTGACGCAGTGGATGTCGGAGGTGAACTGAGCCTGCCTCTGGGCGGCGAACTCCACATACGTCCAGAACACCGGGTTCTCGATGGCGCCATAGACGTCGAGCCGCCAGCGCTCGCGCGAGACCGGTGGCACGACCCCGAGATCGAGCACCGGCCAGTCCTTGGTGAGATGCTGGCCGGGCGGCAGCCGCTGGTCTTCCGGCCGCGTGATCCGGCCGGTGAGGAACTGGCCGTCGCGCGCCCATTTTTGCTTGGTGCGCGTCAGCTTGCTGTCGGGTGGCAGCTCGTTGTCGTCGGCCATGGCCTACTCGTGGCGATGCATCGCGGAGGCATGCTTGGTGTCGCGCATCGTAGCATAGATGATCAGGGAGAGGCAGATCACGCCGGCGAGATAGAAGTAGAACCATTCCTCATGCCCGATGCTCTTGAAATAGAGCGCGATCGCCGGCGCGGTGCCGCCGAAGATCGAAACCGTGATCGCATAGGGCAGGCCGACGCCGAGCGCGCGGACATTGGTTGGGAACAGCTCGGCCTTGACCACGGCATTGATCGAGGTGTAGCCGGCGACGAACAGCCAGGCGCAGCAGATCAGGATGAACGCCATGAACGGCGACTTGGTTTCCTTCAGCGTCATCAGCAGCGGCACGGTCGCGAGCGTGCCGGCGACGCCGAAGAAGATCAGCAGCGGCTTGCGTCCGATCTTGTCGGAGATGGCGCCATAGATCGGTTGCAGCAGGGTGGCGAAGATCAGGGTGCCGAAGATCACGAAGGTGGTCTGGTCCTCGGTCAGCCCGACCGAGAGCTTGACGAAGGTCTGCATGTAGGTGGTGAAGGTGTAGAACGCCGCGGTGCCGCCCGCGGTGAGGCCGACCACCAGCAACAGCTCCCGCGGATATTTCAAGAGGTTCGTGATCGAGCCGGTTGGCTTGACCACCTTCTTGGCTTCCTCGAAGGCCTCGGTCTCGTGCAGGCCGCGCCGCATCACCGCGGCAAAGATCGCGAGCATGGCGCCGATCGCGAACGGGATGCGCCAGCCCCAGGCCCTGAGTTCCTCGGGCGTCAGGAAGACCTTTTGCAGCAGCAGCAGCACGATGATCGCGGTGAGCTGGCCGCCGATCAGCGTGACGTACTGAAAGCTCGAATAGAAGCCGCGGTGCTTGGGATCGGCGACCTCGCTGAGATAAGTCGCGCTGGCGCCGTACTCGCCGCCCAGGCTCAGGCCCTCGATCATGCGGGCCACTGCCAGGATCACCGGCGCGGCGAAGCCGATGGTGGCATAGGTCGGTGTCAGCGCGATGATCAGCGAGCCGAAGCACATGAAGACGACCGACAGCGTCAGTGAAATGCGCCGCCCGAAATGATCGGCGATATAGCCGAACAACCAGCCGCCCAGCGGACGCATCAGGAAGGTCGCCGCGAACACCACGGCGACGTTCAATTGCTGGACGACGGGGTCGCTGCCGGGGAAGAAGGCCGGGGCGAAATACAGGGCGAACGCCGTGTAGGCGTAGAAGTCATACCATTCGACGAGATTGCCGACCGAGCCGATGAAGATCGCCTTGATCCGGCGTTCCGCGTCGGCGATGTCGAAATGCTCGGAGGCCGGTTGGGTTGCTTGCTCTGTCACGTCCGGCCTCTCACTCCACTGGTTTTGGGAGGCCTACATCGCCTTTCCGAGCAGAAATGGCAACTGGCGCGGACCTCTGACGGTTCCCTGGGACCAGGTCACGACGCCTGCCGGATCCAGCCGGAAGTCCGGAATCCGCTTCAGCCATTCCTCCAGCGCAACCTGCATCTCCAGTCTTGCAAGGTTGGAGCCGACACAGCGATGGATGCCGAGGCCGAAGGCGGCGTGGCGGTTCTCCCGGCGGTCGATCACGACTTTGTCAGCATCCGGAAACATTTTTGGGTCGCGGTTGGCGGCCGGGAAGGACAGCAGCACCATGTTGCCCGCCTTGACCGGACAGCCCGAGATCGTGGTCTCCTTCACCACCTCGCGCGCCATCGTCACCGGCGAATAGGCGCGCAGCAGCTCCTCCACGGCGGTCGGGATCAACGCGGGCTCGGCGATCAGGCGCTCGCGGTCGGCGGGCGTCCGGGCGAGGTGCCAGAGCGAGGATCCGATCGCGCTCCAGGTGGTGTCGATGCCGGCGATCAGCAGCAACCGTAGCGAACCCAGCACGTGGGACTCTTCCAGCGGCTGGCCTTCCTTGTCCTTGGCATTCATCAGATAAGAGATGAGATCGTCGGTCGGCTTCTTCTTACGCTCCTCGATATGCGTCCTGAAATAGTCGCTCATCTCGTGCACGGCCTGGAGCAGCATGTTCTCGTCMTTGATGCCGAGCTCCAGGATCATGTGGATCCAGTTGATGAAGAGATCGCTGTCGGCCTCGGGAATGCCGAGCATATGGGCGATCGCCCGAACCGGGATGTATTTGCTGTAGCGCGCCGCGGCATCGACCTTGCCGTCGGCGATGAACCCGTCGATCAGCTCGTTGCAGATCGCACGCATCCGCGGCTCCAGCTTCTTCATCGCGTCCGGCGTGAACGGCGGCAGCAGCAATTGCTTGGCGGGCTTGTGCACGGGCGGATCGGAGGTGATCGGCGGGGCGGCATTCCTGGAAATCTCGGGCCGCGCGTCCCGCACGATGATGCGGCGCGACGAGAAATGCTCGGTGTCGTTGGCGATCTCGCGCACCGCCTGGTAGGTCGTCGGCATGTAGCAGCCGAGGAAACGCTCGGTATGCACGACCGGGCTCGCGGCGCGCAGCTCCTCCCAGATCGGGAAGGGGTCTTCCGTCCATTGCGGATCGGTGTGGTCGAAATCGTTGACCCAGTCGGTGACGGGCGGATGGGCGGCGGGCTGGCTGACGTCGGACATCTCGGAGGATCCTCGGGCTGGTGTTCGCTGAAGTCACGCGCAAGCGGGCACGGGCGAAATCGCGCTACTCCTCGATCACGTCGATTGCGATTTCCGGACAGTTGGATTTGGCAAGCCAGGCCTTGTCTTCGAGGCCCGGCGGGACGATGCCGTCTCCGGCCTCGTGGGCGTTGCCGTATTCGTCGAGCTCGAACAGCTCCGGCGCGAGCGCCTTGCAGCGCGCGTGGCCCTGGCATTTGTCGGGATCGACGTGAACCCTCAGTCGCTCTGTCATGGCGGCTTCCTCGGCGTGTGCGCGCGGACCCGAAGCGGTGCGCGTTCCTCATGTCATTCTTATCCGCGGCATTCCCCGCGGTTTTAAGTTATAGCATATTACATTCGCGTCGGGCTTCCCCTGTCAAGCGCAAACTTATAGGCTCGACGGCAACATGCGCTCACAACTTGCCCGCAAGCCGCAGAATACCTACCACCATGGCGATCTCCGCGACGCCCTGATCAAGGCCGCGCTGCGCGAGGCGGAGCATGGCGGCGCAGAGGCGATCAGCATCAAGGCGCTGGCAAAGGCGCTCGGCGTCTCGCAGCCGGCGCCATACCGGCATTTCGCCGATCGCGAGGCGCTGCTTGCGGCGGTGACGGCCGAGGCGTTCCGGCAGCTCAGCGCCGTGCTGCGCGAGGCAATGGCGAAGCCGTCGAAGCAGTCGAAACTGTCGCGGCTGGCGCAGGCGACGCTCGAATTCGGTCTGCGGCGCAACGGCATCTACCGCCTGATGTTCGCTTCGCGTATCGTGTCATGCGCCGCAAAGGACAGCGAATTGCATGGGGCGACGCGTGAGACCTTTGCGCTGGTGATCGAAGCACTGGAAGCGCCCGCGGTCGGCTATCTGCGCGAGCGGCACGCGCTCAAGATCTGGGCGGCGCTGCATGGCGTGGTCATGCTGGCCGAGCAAGGCTTGTTCACCGGTGAGGCGGCGCATGCCACGCGCGAGGATCTGGTCGAGGATTTCGTCAACGAGACGAAGGCGGCGCTGGCGGCTGCGATCAAGGACACGCGGCGCAGGGAGAAGGCCGGCGCTTAAGTCTTCGCCGCCAGCAGCTTCATCAGCTTCGTCACGGCGCTGTCCGGCGTGGTCACGACGGGGCGGCCGGTGGCCTCCGCAACCAGCGGCGCGGTTGCCGCGATGCTGAACTGCGCCAGCGCGACGACGTCGCAATCGCGCAGGTCCTTTGCAGCTTCCGTAATCAGGCGGTCGTGCGTGGCGCGGTCGCCGCGGTCGAGCGCGGCCAGCGCGCCTTCCGCGAGTTTCGGCACGATCTGAACGGAGGCGGGAAACTCCGGCGGCATCGAGACCAGCGTCGGCGGGAAGGTCGAGAGCAGGCCGATGCGCCTGCCCATCGTCACCGCCTGCTCGATCATGGCCTCGTTCGGCTTGAGCACCGGCATCGGCGCATGCGCCCGCGCCACCGCTTCGATGCAGGGACCGAAGGCCGAGCAGGTGAACAGGATCGCGTCCGCCCCCGTCGCCGCCGCGTAATCGCCGAGCGCCAGGAAGCGCTCGGTCATGATGTCCGTGAGCGCGCCGTCGCGCGCCAGGTCCGCCGACAGGCTGTCGTCGAGCAGGTTCATCAGCCGTGCCTGCGGCCACGCCGTCGCGAACGCCGACTCGATCGGCGCGATGGAATGCTTGAGGGCGTGGATCAGGGCGATGCGCATAGGGTTCGGTCGCTGCTTCTTCTCCCTCGCCCCGTTCTTACGGGGAGAGGGTTGGGGTGAGGGGCTCTATCCGCGTAAGAGGTGAGAGCCGACCTGCGGAAGCTCCCCCTCACCCGGATTGCTGCGCAATCCGACCTCTCCCCGCAAGCGGGGAGAGGTGAAGCACCGTTTACTTGAATGGAATGGCGTACATCAAGCCGCCCTTGCTCCAGAGGCCGTTGAGGCCGCGATCGAGCTTGAGCGGGCTCGCCTTGCCGACATTGCGCTCGTAGATCTCGCCGTAATTGCCGGTGACCTTGATCGCCGTGACCAGCCATTTGTTGTCGAGCCCAAGCCGCGAGCCGAGGTCGCCGGAGGCGCCCAGCAGGCGCTGGATCGCAGGGGTCTGCGATTTCGTCATCTCGTCGACATTGGCTTGCGTCACGCCGAGCTCTTCGGCTTCGATCAGCCCGTAATGCAGCCAGGTGATGATGTCGCTCCAGACTTCGTCGCCGTTGCGGGTGAAGGGGCCGAGCGGCTCCTTGCTGATGGTCTGCGGCAGCACGACATAGTCGGCCGGGTTCTGCGCAGCGGTGGTCACGGCACCGGCAAGTGCGGAAGCGTCCTGGGTCATGGCATCGCAGCGGCCGCCGAAGAAGGTCTGGTACATGGTGTCGACGCGGTCGAACACCAGCGGCTTCCAGTCGATGCCGTTGGCGCGGCCGTAGTCGCCGAGCGTAACTTCATGCGTGGTGCCCTGTGCGACGCAGACGGTGGCGCCCTTGAGGTCCTTGATTTCCTTCACGCCGAGGTCCTTCTTCACGACAAAGCCCTGGCCGTCGTAGAAATTGACCGGGCCCTGCCGCAGGCCGAGCGTGACGCCGCGCAAGTACGTCTGCGTCGAGTTGCGATACAGCACGTCGATCTCGCCCGATTGCAGCGCAGTAAAACGGTTCTGCGCCGTCAGCGAGACGTAACGCACCTTGCTGGCATCGCCGAGCACGCCGGCTGCGAGCGCGCGGCAATAGTCGACGTCGAGGCCCTTGTAATTGCCTTGCGAGTCCGGCGCAGAGAAGCCGGCAAAGCCAGCGCTGACGCCGCACACCAGCGTGCCGCGGCTCTTCACCGTGTCGAGCGTCGCCGCCGACGCGACCGCCGCCGATGCTGCGAGCAGGCCCGCCGCGATAATCATTGTCCTCATCATGCTACTCTCCCCTCAGTGATTGACACTACGCAACACGTTGTCGACGGCGGTGCCGAGCTTGTCGACGATCAGGTCGATCTCGTCAGCCGAAGCAATATAGGGCGGCGCCAGCAGCACGTGGTCGCCGCGGACGCCGTCCACGGTGCCGCCGCCGGGATAGCAGCCGAGCCCGTTGGCAAAGGCCTCCGCCTTGATCTTCTGGTTGAGCTTGAGCGCCGGATCGAACGAGGTGCGGCTGGCGCGATCGGCGACCAGCTCGATCGCCCAGAACAGGCCGCGGCCCCTGATGTCGCCGACATGGCGGTGATTGCCGAAGCGCTCGGTCAGGCGCTGCTCGAGCTGCTTGCCACGCTCCTTGACGCGATCGAGCAGGCGATCCTCGCGGATCACGTCCTGCACCGCGAGTGCGGCCGCGCAGGCGAGGGGATGCGCGAGATAAGTGTGGCCATGCTGGAACGCGCCCGAGCCTGAGCGGATCGTGTCGATGATCTTGCCACTCGCCAGCATCGCGCCGATCGGCTGGTAGCCGCCGCCGAGACCCTTTGCGATCGCCTGGATATCGGGCGCGATGCCTTCCTGTTCCCAGGCATGCGTGGTGCCGGTGCGGCCCATGCCGCACATGACCTCGTCGAGGATGAGCAGCGCGCCGTGGCGGTTGCAGATGTCGCGGACCGCCTTGAAGTAGCCGTCAGGCGCGGTCACGGCGCCGGCGGTGGCGCCGACGACGGGCTCGGCGAGGAACGCCGCGACCGTGTTCGGGCCGAGCCGTTGGAACTCGGCTTCGAGCTCGGCTGCGAGCCGCGCTGCGAATTGCGCATCGGTCTCGCCCTCGAGCTTCTCGTGATAGGCAAACGCCGGTGCCACATGGCTGAAGGCGGCCGACAGCAGCGGCGCATAGGGCGCGCGCCGCCAGGCATTGCCGCCGGCGGCGAGCGCGCCGAGCGTGTTGCCGTGATAGCTCTGCCGCCGCGCGATGAAATGCTGCCGCTGCGGTTCGCCGCGCTCGATGAAATATTGCCGCGCGAGCTTGATGCTGGCTTCGATCGCCTCCGATCCGCCGCTGACGAAATAGGCATAGGCGAGACCGCCGGGTTCATGGCCGACCAGCGTTTCGGCGAGCGCTTCCGCCGGCTCGGACGAGAAGAAGGCGGTGTGCGCATAGGCCAGGGTCGACGCCTGCTTGGCCAGCGCCGCGATCACGCGGGGATGCTGGTGGCCGAGGCAGGAGACCGCCGCGCCGCCGGAGGCGTCGATCACGCGGCGCCCGTCCTCGGCGAAGAGATAGACGCCTTCGCCGCCGATCGCCTTGGGGGGCGTCTCGCGCAACGAACGATGCAGCACGCGGCTGGTGCGAGCGGCCATGGGTCAACCTTTCTCTGAGGCGTAGGTGGAGGCCGCGGCGAGCCGCGCCTCGGTATTCTCGAGGCGCTTCTTCGCGGCCGTGCCGCCGAGCGAGAACGTCACCGCGGCGAGCGACTGCGCGATCGCGATGGCGCCGGTCAGGCTCGGGAAGAAGCCGGGCGAGGCGGCGGCCTCGAACAGCAGCACATGGTCGGCGCCCTCGGCCATCGGCGCTGTCACGCTGTCGGCGATCGCGATCAGCTTCGCACCGGCACGATAGGCGGCCTGTGCGACGCCGACGCTCGCACGCGTATAGGGCAGGAAGCCGATGACGATGACGGCTTCGCCGGGGCGGAAGGCGCCGAGGTCGAGATCGTCGGGACCGGAGGCGCCGACGATCTGCACCTGGTCGGGGCGGAACAGCCGCAGCTCGTAGTTCAGCAATTCCGCCACGCCGCGGCAGCTTCGATAGCCGGCGATCCAGATCCGCTTTGCGTCGTGGAGCGCGCGGGCCGCTTCCRCAATCGGCTGCGCCGGAATGCGCAGAAGGCCCGCAGCCTCGGCGTCGAACTTGTCGGTGACGAGTGCGACATCGGCATTGGGACCGTGGCGGCGGCTTTTCGCCCGGACGGAAAAGGGCGCTATCTGCGCCGGCCGCCGCGCCTCCGTCAGTGCCGCCCGCAATTCGTCCCAGCCCGAATAGCCGATCGCTTTCGCAAGCCGCGTGAAGGCCGCGGGATCGGCGCCGGCAACCGCCGCGAGGTCGCGCATCGAACGCGTGGTGGCATCGTAATCATTGGCGGCGACGAAGCGTCCGACCTCCTGCAACCGCATCGGGAGCGATGGCAAGGCAATGCGCAGTTCGCTCAGCGGCGAGGATTTCGCGGGCTCGGCCATGAAACATTTGTTGCACGATTTGAAGTTTGGTGCAACAGTTGACGTGCGCCGCCGGAAATCGCTGGTTTTGAGAAGGATTTTTGCGCTGTGACAATTGACGATCCCAGGCCGCCGCCGCGCCGCCGCTATTTCGCCCGGCTTGGGCGCAACGAACTGAAGGGCCTGTTCTGGCAGGCTCTGGTGGTCGGCATCGCGGTCGCCGTCGTCGCCTTCCTCTGGTCCAACACCGTCACCAATCTCTCGGCCCGCCGCATCACGACCGGCTTTGCCTTCCTCGGCCGCGAGGCCGGCATGCCGATTGCCGACAGCCTGCTCGCCTATAGTCCGAGGGACACCTACCTCTGGGCCTTCGTCGTCGGGATCGCCAACACTCTGCGTGTCGCTGTGATCGGCATCGTGCTCGCGACCATCCTGGGCACGCTGATCGGCATCTCGCGGCTGTCGGCCAACTGGCTGCTGTCGCGGCTCGCCGCCGTCTATGTCGAGACGCTCCGCGACATCCCGCTGCTGCTCCAGCTCCTGTTCTGGTATGTGCTGATGCAGGCCTTGCCGGCCGCGCGCCTGGCGTGGAAGCCGATCGACGGCGTGTTCCTGTCGAATCGTGGCCTGATCGTGCCGTCGATCCCGATCGGGCCGCAGCAGCTCTGGGTGCTCGGCACGGCAGTGCTGGGCTGCGCCGTGTTTTATGCCATCCAGCGATGGCTGATCGCGCAGCAGATGCGGGACGGCAAGCCGCGGCCGGCGTGGCCCTTTGCGGTTGGCCTCGTCCTCGCGCTGCCGGCGGCCGTGTCCGTGGCGCTTCGCGTGTCCTGGACGATCGAATGGCCGGAGCTGCGCGGCTTCAATTTCGTCGGCGGGCTGACGCTGGCGCCGGAGTACTTTGCGCTGCTGATCGCGCTCGTCACCTACACCTCGGCCTTCATCGCCGAGATCGTGCGCAGCGGCATCCAGTCGGTGCCGCGCGGCCAGTGGGATGCCGCCAATGCGCTGGGCCTGCGCCGCAGCTTCATGCTGCGGCAGATCATCCTGCCGCAGGCGCTGCGCGTCATCGTGCCGCCGATGACGAGCCAGTACCTCAACCTGACCAAGAACTCCTCGCTTGCGGTCGCGATCGGCTACCAGGACGTGGTCTCGGTCGCCAACACCACGCTGAACCAGACCGGGCAGGCGATCGAAGCGATCGCGCTGATCATGGCGGTGTTCCTGACCATCAGCCTCGGCATCAGCTTCTTCATGAACTGGTACAATGCGCGCATCGCGCTGGTGGAGCGCTGATCATGACGGCGATCACCGACATGCCGGACGTGCCGCGCGCAGCCCGCCGCCCGCAGATCGGCAACCCGGTGCTGCGCTGGCTGCGCACCAATTTGTTCTCGTCGATCCCCAACGGCATCCTCTCGGTCGTGTTGCTGGCGGTGCTGGCGAAAGGCATCTTCAGCTTCGTGCAGTGGGGCATCGCGAATGCGGTCTGGCTGACGCCGGCCAATGATTCCAGCGCATGCCGCGCGGTGCGCGGCCTCGGCGCCTGCTGGGCGATCATTCCGGAAAAGTACCGCTTCATCCTGTTCGGCACCTATCCGTTCGACGAGCAGTGGCGGCCGGCGTTGTCGGTTCTGCTGTTCATCGCGCTGTTCTATCTTTCCACCCGCCGCGCCCTGTGGCGGCGCGAACTCGCCTATATCTGGATCGGCGCGCTTGCGCTGATCAGCGTGCTGATGTGGGGCGGGGTGTTCGGCTTGTCGTTCGTCTCGCAGGATCGTTGGGGCGGCTTGCCGGTGACGCTGATCCTGGCGACGTTTGGATTGGCCTTCGGCTTCCCGCTCGGCATTCTCGTCGCGCTCGGCCGGCGTTCCAAGCTGCCGGCGATCCGTTCGCTCTCGGTGCTCTATGTCGAATTGATCCGCGGCGTGCCGCTGGTCAGCCTGTTGTTCATGGCGAGCGTGATGTTTCCACTGTTCATGCCCAGCGGCTTCAACATCGACAAGCTGCTGCGCGCGCAGATCGCGATCATCCTGTTCGCCGGCGCCTACCTTGCCGAGGTGATCCGCGGCGGCCTTCAGGCGGTCCCGCGCGGACAGTACGAAGCCGCGGACGCGCTCGGGCTGTCCTACTGGCGCAAGAACCGGCTGATCGTGCTGCCGCAGGCGATCCGCCATGTCATCCCGCCGCTGGTCAACACCTTCATCGCCTTCTTCAAGGACACCAGCCTCGTCCTCATCATCGGCATCTTCGACCTGCTCACGACCGCCAAGACCGCGATCATCGATCCCGCCTGGCAGCAGTTCTCCGTCGAGGTCTACATCTTCGTCGCTGCGATCTATTTCGTCTTCTGCTTCGCGATGTCGCGCTATAGCCGCAGCCTGGAGGCGCATAGCGCGTCGAGGTGACCCGCCTTCCTCCCTCGCTTTTGCGAGAAGGCGGCACAAGCGACCTCGTCGCTTGAGCCGGCATGCAAGCTCGCGAAAGGGAAGCGCGCGAACCGTCGGCCGCCTACACCAGAATGTGGAACGTTTATGCCGCGCCTATAACGCGAGCCTGGATTCAGACTGGCAATCCTACGCCGCGAAATCCATCTGCAGTTTGCTGGTGGCACTCAACAAGAGGCACGTCAAATCATGATGAAGTCTGTTTTCGTCGCGTCAGCCATGCTGGTCGCGCTTTGCTCCGCTGCGTCTGCTCGCGACGCAGTACACCATCCGCACATGGCGTCCGACGCCGCCGTTCAGGTATCGGAAGTCCAACCGAACTCTTTCGGCTTCGCCGCTCCAACGGAGGATGCCGGCTACGATGCGCATCAGTATCACGGCGGACCGAAAGCGAACGACTAGGATCGGACCCAACGTATCGGATGCCCGTAAGGGGTGATACAGGGCCGATCTAACGGCAGGATGCTGGCACCRGGAGGACAATTAAAGTCCCGCCGGTGCAGCCTGCGTTACATCCTCACCTTCGGCTCGATCGGCGTGGAGCCGCGCAGACCCAGAATATCCTCCAACACCTTCGCGCCGGCGATCACCTGCGCGTCCGCGCGCGGGGCGCCGACGATCTGTACGCCGACCGGGAGGCCGGACGCAGTGAAGCCGCAGGGCAGCGACAGCGACGGGCAGCAGGCGAGCGTGATGGCGTAGACGATGCCGAGCCACTCGACATAGTTCTCGAACTTCTTGCCGGCGCATTCGGCGACATAGCGGTGCTCGATCGGGAAGGGCGGCACGATCGTGGTTGGCGTCAACAGCAGGTCGTAGTTTTTGAAGAACTCGATCGCGCGCGCGGTCATGCCGACGCGCTGCGCCTCGGCGCGCGCGAGCTGCTCGACGGTGAGCTTGAGCCCTTCCTCGATGTTCCAGATCACCTCTGGCTTCAGAAGGTCGCGCTTGGTCCGCAGCAGATTGGCCTTGGTGATCGCGAAATCGAAGGCGCGCAGGACGTGGAAGCATTCATGCGCCTCGCGCCAGTCCGGATGCGCTTCCTCCACGATCGCGCCGGCCTCCGCAAAGCGTTCCGCGGCCTTGCGCGTGATCGCCTTGACCTCTGGATCGACCGGCGTGATGCCGAGATCAGGCGAATAGGCGATGCGCTTCGGCTTCTTGCCTGACTGCGCCGCCGACAGGAACGAGGCCGCAGGTGCGGGCAGCGAGAGCGGATCGGCGGCATAGTCGCCACTCATGGCGTCGAGCAGCAGCGCAAGATCCTCGACGTTGCGCGCCATCGGCCCCACCACGCCGAGATTACGGTCGATCGCCGATTTTGGCGTGTGTGCGACGCGCCCGATGCTTGGCCGCATGCCGACGACGCCGCAGAAGGCCGCGGGGCTGCGCAAGCTGCCGCCCATGTCCGACCCCTGCGCAAGCCAGGCCATGCCGGTGGCAAGCGCCACCGCCGCGCCGCCGGAGGAGCCGGCCGCAGACTTCGTCGTATCCCAGGGATTGAGCGTCGCGCCGAACACTTCGTTGAAGGTGTTGGCGCCGGCGCCGAATTCCGGCGTGTTCGACTTGGCGTAGACGACCGCGCCATTGCCTTCGAGGTTCTCGACCATGAGATCGGACTGCTTGGGCACATTGTCCTTGAAGATCGGCGAACCCTGCGTGTTCAGCACGCCGGCAACGTCGGTCAGGTCCTTGATCGGCACCGGCAGGCCCGCGAGCAGTCCGCGCCCRCCGGCTGGCTTCTGCATCAGCACCTTGGCGTTGGTCCGCGCGCGATCGAAACACAGCGTCGGCAGCGCGTTGACCTTGCCGTCGACCTCACTGATGCGCTTCTCCAGCACATCCAGAAGCTCGAGCGGCGAAACGTCGCCGGAGCGCAGCTTGTCGACGACGGTGCAGGCGGTTTCGCGGATCAGGTCTTGAGACAATTATTTGACTCCTACTCTCGTAAAAGGTCTCGTCATTGCGAGCGCAGCGAAGCAATGCAGTCTGTGACCGCGGAGGGATTCTGGATTGCTTCGCTGCGCTCGCAATGACGGTATGCGTGGCGCGTATCGTGGTCAAATCGGCGTCCGATTTAACCCCACCCGGCGCTGATGCCGCCATCCACCGTATAGATGACCCCGGACGTATAGCCAGACCGATCCGACGCCAGGAACGCCATGAGATCCCCGATCTCGCGCGCATGCGCAGGCCGGCCGAGCGGCAGGCTCTTCTGGAATTCCTTGTAACGGGTCTCGTCGCCGAACTGGTGCTTGGCCCGCGTCTTGAGCAGGGTGACGTGGCGGTCGGTGCCGACCGGGCCGGGATTGATGCCGACCACGCGGATATTGTCGGCGAGGCTTTTTCCCCCGAGCGCACGGGTGAACGCCATCAACGCCGCATTGCCGGCGCTGCCGCAGATGTAGTTGGCGTCGAACTTCTCGCCGGCGGCGCCGATGTCGTTGACGATCACGCCGCCGCCACGTGCCTTCATCTGCGCGTAGATCATGCGGGTGAGGTTGATGTAGCCGAACACTTTCAATTCCCAGGCGTGCCGCCAGGTCGCCTCGTCGATCTTGTCGATCGAGCCGCCGGGAATGTCGCCGGCATTGTTGACGAGGACGTCGATGTCGGCGGCTTCCCTGGCGAGCCGCGCCAAATCCTCGGTGTTGCGCAGATCCACGATGCTGGTGGCGGCATCGATCTGGTGCGCGGAACGCAGGCGATCGGCCAGCACCTTGAGCTGGTCGCCGTTGCGGGCGGCAAGCAGCAGATGAGCGCCCTCCTCGGCGAACGCCTCGGCGGCGGCTGCGCCGATGCCCTTGGACGCGCCCGTGATCAGGACGCGCTTGCCACGCAGATGCAGATCCATGGAAGTTACTCGCTCGGTGGGAACAGGATGAAACCAGTAGGCGGTCGGCCGCGCCATGGTCAACATTGCAGTGCAGCGTTGCACTGTCGGCGAGTTTGGTCCATTGCAGTGCGGTCAAAAAAAGCGGCGGCCTGCCAGACCAACCAAGGACGTTCTCGATGAGCAAGAAGCAATACCGGATTGCGGTCATTCCCGGCGACGGCATCGGCAAGGAAGTGATGCCCGAAGGCCTGCGCGTGCTGGAGGCGGCGGCCAAGAAGCACGGGGTTGCCGTGCATTTCGATCATTTCGACTTCTCATCCTGGGACTATTACGAGAAGCACGGCCAGATGATGCCGGATGACTGGAAGGAGAAGATCGGCAAGCACGACGCGATCTACTTCGGCGCGGTCGGCTGGCCGGCCAAGATCCCGGATCACGTCTCGCTGTGGGGCTCGCTGATCAAATTCCGCCGCGAGTTCGACCAGTATGTGAACCTGCGTCCGGTGCGGCTGATGCCCGGCGTGCCGTCGCCGCTGGCGAACCGCAAGCCCGGCGACATCGATTTCTGGGTGGTGCGCGAGAATACCGAGGGCGAGTATTCCTCCGTCGGCGGCCGCATGTTCCCGGATACCGATCGCGAATTCGTCACGCAGCAGACGGTGATGACCCGCATCGGCGTCGACCGTATCCTGAAATTCGCCTTCGAGCTCGCACAGTCGCGGCCGAAGAAGCACCTCACGTCGGCGACCAAGTCGAACGGCATTTCGATCACCATGCCCTATTGGGACGAGCGGGTGGAGGCGATGGCCGAGAAGTTTCCGGGCGTGAAGTGGGACAAGTACCACATCGACATCCTGACCGCGAACTTCGTGCTGCATCCGGACTGGTTCGACGTCGTGGTCGGCTCCAACCTGTTCGGCGACATCCTCTCCGACCTCGGCCCGGCCTGCACCGGCACCATCGGCATCGCGCCGTCCGGCAACATCAACCCCGAGGGCAATTTCCCGTCGGTGTTCGAGCCGGTGCACGGCTCGGCGCCTGATATCGCTGGCCAGGGCATCGCCAACCCGATCGGCGCAATCTGGTCGGGCGCGATGATGTTCGAGCATCTCGGCGAGAAGGAAGCCGGCAAGTCGATCGTCGATGCGATCGAGCGCACGCTGGCCGAGCGCACGCTGCGGACGAAGGATCTCGGCGGCAACGCCGACACGACCGCTTGCGGCAAGGCCGTTGCGGAGATGGTGGATTAAGGCTGGACGAACCTTGCGTAGGGTGGGTTAGCCGAAGGCGTAACCCACCACTGTTTGTCTCCGCGGAAGCAAAAGAGGTGGGTTACGCCGAGCAGATGCGCTTCGCGCATCTGCGGGGCTAACCCACCCGGCTAACCCACCC
>NZ_JBFULT010000034.1:0-28022 GCF_054049755.1 Bradyrhizobium sp. P5_C11_2 | reverse complement strand
ACGAGAACAACGAGCCGGTGCGCGGCCTCGTCGTCGTCGCCGAGAAAACTTGAGTCTAGGCGCTATACGCGCCGATTTGAGCGTCATTGCGTCGCAAAGCTGCGACTTCCCACTTGCGAGCCGTGCCGCGATGCCAGCACAATGCGCGCAACAGGGAGAAACAAACAATGACGAAGAATCCATCGCGGCGCGATTTCAGCGCCGCCGCGCTCGCCACCATCGCCGCATCGACGCTGCCTGCGCCTTACGTCTGGGCCGCTGACAAGAAATACGACGCCGGCGCCAGCGACACCGAGATCAAGATCGGGCAGACCGTGCCGCATTCCGGCCCCGGCTCGCTCTATGGCGTGCTCGGGCGCATCGGCGAGGCCTATTTCCAGATGCTGAACGAGAAGGGCGGCATCAACGGGCGCAAGATCAAATTCCTCACCATGGACGACGCCTACAGCGCGCCGAAATGCGTCGAGGCGACGCGGCGCCTGGTCGAGCAGGAGGAAGTGCTGGCGCTCTACGGCTCGCTCGGCACCGCGCCGCAGACCGCCGTGCACAAATACCTGAACTCGAAGGGCGTGCCGCAACTGCTGCTCAACACCGGCGCGTCGAAGTGGAACAACCCGAAAGAGTTCAAATGGACGATGGCGGGCCTGCCGCTCTATCCGACCGAGGCACGCATCCTGGCTCGGCACGTCGTTGCCGTGAAGCCGAACGCCAAGATCGGCATCCTCTACCAGAACGACGATTTCGGCCGCGACTTCCTCGGTCCCTTCAAGAAGGTGCTGGCCGATGCCGGCGGCACCGCGCAGGTGATCATGGAGCAGACCTACGATCTGACCGAGCCGACCGTCGATTCCCAGCTCATCAATCTCTCGAAGTCGGGCGCCGACGTGTTCTACAACATCTCCACCGGCAAGGCGTCGTCGCAGTCGATCCGGAAAGTGGCTGAGCTCGGCTGGAAGCCGCTGCAATTGCTCTCGGCGGGCTCGACCGGCCGCTCGATCCTAAACGCCGCGGGCCTCGAGAATGCCGCCGGCATCGTCGCCATCCGCTACAACAAGGAAGTCGGCCTGCCCAAATGGGAGAAGGACCCGGACGTGATGGCGTTCGAGGAGTTGCGCAAGAAATACACGCCGGCGATCGATCAAGACAACACCATCGCCTTCGCCGGTTACGGCCAGGCCGTCACCATGGGCGAGATTTTGCGCCGCTGCGGCGATGATCTCACCCGCGCCAACGTCTTGAAGCAGGCGTCGAATCTCAACGGCTTCCACTCGCCCTATTTCCTCGACGGCGTGAATTACAGCTACACGCCCGACGACTACACGCCGATGAAGACGCTCTTCATCTCCACCTTCAGCGGCAAGGACTGGGACATCTCCGACAAGCCGATGTCGGAGTAGGGGGCGCGCACGCCGCTGTCTCTTCCCCTCTCCCCGTTCTTACGGGGAGAGGGTCGGGGTGAGGGGCTCTCTCCGCGCGGACGGGGGCAGTTGGACTCGCGGAGGCTCCCCCTCACCCGCCGCTTCGCGCCGGCCTCTCCCCGCAAGCGGGGAGAGGCGAAGAAGCCCACCCCCTCGACGAACCCATCCCCACGGCTTACCTGTGATGCCGTGCCGCCCCGCATCCTCAAAACCTCGGCCGAGCCGGCTGCGCTGCTGCCCGACCGCTTCCAGGCGTGGTTCGCGGGCCGCGGCTGGTCGCCGCGCGCGCATCAATTGGCGCTGCTGGCGAAGGCGCGCGAGGACGCTAGCGCATTGCTGATCGCGCCGACCGGCGCCGGCAAGACGCTGGCGGGATTTCTGCCGACGCTGGTGGAGCTGAGTGATGCGCCCAAGGCTTCGACGAAAATGGCTTCGACGGAAATGGCCCCGGCGAAGGCCGTGGTCTCCACCGGCCGCACCCTGCAGCGCTCCGGCGGTCTCCACACCCTCTACATCTCGCCGCTCAAGGCCCTCGCCGTCGACATCGCGCGCAACCTCGAACTTCCGGTCGCCGAGATGGGGCTGCCGATCAAGATCGAGACCCGCACCGGCGACACGCCGGTGTCGCGGCGGCAGCGCCAGCGGCGCTATCCGCCGGACATCCTGCTGACGACGCCGGAGCAGCTCGCGCTGCTGCTCTCCTCCGACGACGCGCCGTTCCTGTTCTCCTCGCTCAAGCGCATCGTGCTCGACGAGCTGCACGCGCTGGTCACCTCCAAGCGCGGTGACCTGTTGTCGCTCGGGCTGGCGCGGCTGTGGCGGCTGGCGCCCGAGATGCGCGCGATCGGCCTGTCGGCGACGGTGGCCGAGCCGGAATCGCTGGCGCGCTTCCTGGTGCCGCAACCGAAGGACAAGGCCGAGTCGGCCGACATCGTCACCGCCGGCGGCGCGGCGCCGCCGCTGGTCGAGATGCTGGATACGCGCGAGCGCCTGCCCTGGGCCGGTCACAGCGCGCGCCACGCCCTTGCCGAAGTCTATGACCTGATCAAGCAGAACAAGACCACGCTGGTCTTCGTCAACACCCGCAGCCAGGCCGAGATGCTGTTCCAGGATCTCTGGCGCATGAACGACGACAACCTTGCCATCGCGCTGCATCATGGCTCGCTCGACGTCGCCCAGCGCCGCAAGGTCGAGGACGCGATGTCGGCCGGCAAATTGCGCGGCGTGGTCTGCACCTCCTCGCTCGACCTCGGCGTCGATTGGGGCGACGTCGATCTCGTCGTCAATATCGGCGCGCCGAAGGGCTCCTCGCGCCTGATGCAGCGCATCGGCCGCGCCAACCACCGCCTCGACGAGGCCTCGCGCGCCGTGCTGGTGCCGGCGAACCGCTTCGAGGTGCTGGAGTGCCGCGTCGCGATCGACGCCATCGCGGAGAATGCGCAGGACACGCCGCCCTTGCGTACCGGCGCGCTCGACGTGCTGGCCCAGCACGTGCTCGGCCGCGCCTGCGGCGAGCCGTTTCTCATCGACGAGCTCTATGACGAGGTGCGCACCGCCGCACCCTATGCCGATCTCGCGCGGCGGGATTTCGACGACGTCGTCGATTTCGTCGCCACCGGCGGCTACGCGCTGAAGACCTATGAGCGCTTCGCCCGCATCAAGCAGGACAAGCAGGGCCGCTGGCGCGTCGCCAATCCAAAGGTGCGGCAGAGCTATCGCCTCAATGTCGGCACCATCGTCGAGGAGCCGATGCTGAAGGTGCGCCTGGTGCGCTCGCGCACCACCGGTGCCGGCGCGACCGGCCCGATCGCGCGCACCGGTCGTGTGCTCGGCGAGATCGAGGAATATTTCATCGAGGGCCTCACCCCCGGCGACACCTTCGTGTTCGGCGGAGAAGTGGTGCGCTACGAGGCGCTCGCCGAAGACCAGGTCTATGTCTCCCGCGCCGCTGACAAGGACCCGAAAGTGCCGTCCTATATGGGCGGCAAATTTCCGCTCTCGACCTATCTTGCGGAGCGCGTGCGGCGCCTGCTCGACGACAGGCGCGCGTGGGGCGGCCTGCCCGAGCAGGTGCGCGACTGGCTGTCGTTGCAGAAGGATGTCTCCCGCGTCCCCGGCGTGCGCGAATTGCTGGTCGAAACCTTTCCACGCGGCAGCAAGCACTATCTCATCTGCTATCCCTTCGAGGGGCGCCTCGCGCATCAGACGCTCGGCATGCTCTTGACGCGCCGGCTGGAGCGGATGCGCGCCCGGCCGCTCGGTTTCGTCGCCAATGAATATGCGGTCGCGATCTGGGGGCTCGGCGATGCCTCCTTCATGATCCGCAATGGCCAGCTCGATCTCGACGCGCTGTTTAATCCCGACATGCTCGGCGACGACCTCGAGGCCTGGCTCGCGGAATCCGCGCTGATGAAACGCACCTTCCGCAACTGCGCGCTGATCTCCGGCCTGATCGAGCGCCGCTTCACCGACGAGGACAAGAGCCGCCGCCAGGTGCTGTTCTCGACCGATCTGGTCTACGACGTTTTGCGCAAACACCAGGCCGATCACGTGCTGCTGCGCGCCGCCCGCGCCGATGCCGCCACCGGCCTGCTCGACCTGCGCCGCCTCGGCGGCATGCTCGCCCGCATCCGGGGCCGCATCACCCACCGGGAACTCGACCACGTCTCCCCGCTCGCCGTCCCCGTGATGCTGGAAATCGGCCGCGAGTCAGTTTATGGCGAAGCTGGAGACGAGCTGTTGGCGGAGGCCGCCGACGAGCTCGTCAAAGAGGCGATGTCGTAGACTGTTCGCGCGAATGAATTTTTGGGGCACCACTCCTTCCACATCGTCTTGCCCGGGCTTGACCCGGGCATCTACGCCTTTCCGCCGGCACGGTCATCCCGGGGCAATGCGAAGCATCGAACCCGGGATCTCGAGATTCTCAGGTGCGCAATTGCGCACCATAGTTCGCGCTAACGCGCGCCCCGGAATGACGGAGAGAAAGGTGGCACGTGGATGGCCGGGCACAGGCGAGCGGAAGCGACGCCGTTCTTCGAACGGCTACGCCCGGCCATGACGGAGAACGTTGCGCTATCGATCACTTCAACGCGCGCTCTCGATGTCGCCGGCGTGTCGTTTCACGTCGATCTCTCCGGCGCGCTGTTCTGGGAAGAGCAGCGCCTGCTCGTCGTTTCCGACCTGCATCTGGAAAAGGGCTCGAGCTTCGCCACGCGCGGCGTGCTGCTGCCGCCTTACGATACGATCGCAACGCTCGGCCGCCTCGCTGCTGTCATCTCCCGCCATGATCCCCGTGTAGTCATCGCGCTCGGCGACAGTTTTCACGATCGCACCGCGCATGAGCGCCTTTCCGCGGAGGATCGCGACGCCGTCGCCGCACTCCAGAGCGGTCGCGACTGGATCTGGATCTCGGGCAATCACGATCCGATGCTGCCGCGCGATCTCGGCGGCACCATCGCCGACGAAATCGCGATCGGCCCGATCACCTTCCGCCACGAGCCGACCGGCGGGCATGGCGAGATCGCCGGCCATCTGCATCCGAAGGCCCGCGTCTCCGCGCGCGGCCGCTCGATGGAGCGTCGCTGCTTCGCCAGCGACGGGATGCGCGCCGTGATGCCCGCCTTCGGCGCCTATGCCGGCGGCCTCAGCATCCGTGATGCGGCGTTCGCAAAGATCTTTGCCAGCAATGGTTTTGTCGCCCATCTCCTCGGCGACCGCCGTGTCCACGCCATCGCCGCGTCGCGGTGCTATTGAGGACGCGACCATGCTGCCCTCGCTTCATGATGATTTTGTCGTTGCTTACGAGGTGAACTGCGAAGCCCGCCAGATCAAGCTTCACACAAAGCCCGATCCCAGAGACGTTGCAAAGCGCGAGCAGCCGCCCCGAACCATCGTTTTCAATGGTGTGGAGGGATATCAATTTGATGACGACGCATTCGGAAACATCATCTCCTCATTGGCGGCTGTCTCCATTGAGCAGGTGTTTGCGGACTACGGCTCCAGGATCGCGGAGTCTTATCGAATGGCGGGTGCCCCGGGGCCATGGGCTGCCGATTTGGCTGCTGCGGCGCAGGCGCTCGCGGCAAAGGGCGTTAAGGGCTTCGTTCTAAATTCGTCGTATGGCCTTTCTGGCTGGGTGCTGGCCAAAGAAGCTTTGGTCAACCCTTAGCCGTCGGCTCGCTAAGCCGCCTTCGCCTGCACGTCGTCGCAAAACTCCGCCAGCCGATCCGCGAGCCGCAGCGTCGCGGGGCTGGCGCCCGGCGCGGCCATCAACGCCACTTCGGTCCGGTTGATCGGCGCAAAGCCGTCCTTGGCGGTCAGCACGCGGTGATCGGGCTGGATCGACATTTCGGACAAGATGCTCAGGCCCATGCCGGCGGCGACGGCGGCCTGGATGCCGGCGAGGCTCGATGAGGTATAGGCCATGTGCCAGATGCGGCCCGCGCTTTCCAGCGCGTGGATGGCGCCGGCGCGGTAGAGGCAGCCGAGCGGAAAGCCGATCAGCGGCACCGACGGCGCGCCGGCATCGATCGGATGGCTCTTGCTGGTGACCCAGTGCACCTGCTCCGGCCACACCGCGATGGCGCCCTTGGCGCCGGCCTCGCGCTTGTAAAGCGCAAGGTCGAGCTCGCCGCGATCGAGATCGCGAGCGAGATTCTTGCTCTGGTCGGCACGCACGTCGAGCCGCAGCCCCGGATGCGAGCGCGCGAACGCGCCCAGCAGTTTCGCCAGCCGGTACGCCGCAAAATCCTCGGGGATACCAAGCCGGATCGCGCCCTCGCTGTCGGGCTGGCTCAGCACGTCGCGCGCCTCCTCGGCGAGCGAGAGCAGCCGCCGTGCGTAGGACAGCAGCCGTTCGCCGGCCTCGGTCGGGCGCACGTCCTTGCCGTCGCGATGCAGCAGCACCTGACCGACGTCCTCCTCCAGCCGCTTGATCTGCTGGCTGACGGTCGATTGCGTGCGGTGGACGCGTTCGCCGGCACGGGTGAAACCGCCGGCATCGACCACCGAGACGAAGCTGCGCAGAAGCTCGAGATCGAGCATGGGCGCCTCCATTCGAAAATCAACTGATCAGAAGTTAATCATTTAATTTCCAAATGACAAGCCGGGTCTCTAGATCGAGGGCTCAGGAGAAATGCCCACATGTCGCTCGCCCCCTCGATTGCCGTTCCCCGCAGCCGCTTCAATACGCTTCCGCTCGCGATCGGCCTGTTCTGCCTGCTCTGGAGCTATGCCTTCGTCGCCGGCAAGATCGGCGTCACCCATTGCCCGCCGCTGATCCTGCTCGCCGCGCGCTTCTCGCTCGCCGGCATTCTGATCATCGGTGCCACGCTGATCCGCGGCGACCACTGGTCGCTGTCGTGGCGCGATTCCGCGATCTTCGCCGTGCTCGGCATTGCCAACAACGCGCTCTATCTCGGGCTCGGCTATACCGGGCTGCAATCGGTCTCCGCCGGCCTCGGCGGCCTGATCGTCTCGGCCAATCCGGTGTTCACGGCGGCGCTCGCAGCGCTCCTGCTCGGCGAAGGCATGACCTGGCGCAAGGCGGGCGGCCTGTTGCTCGGTATCATCGGCGTCACCGCGATCGTCTGGCATCGGCTGTCGGTCGGCACCGATTCATGGCACGGCATCGTCTTCACGCTGGCCTCGCTCGCCTCCATCGTCGCCGGCACCATCCTGTTCAAGCTGCTCGCCCCGAAGGGGTCCTTGTGGATCGGCAACGGCGTGCAGAATCTCGCCGCCGGCATCGTGCTGACGCCGGTCGCGCTCACCTTCGCCGATGTCCATGCGATCGACTTTACGGCGAGCCTGATCGGCGCCTTCGCCTTCCTGGTGCTCGGCGGCTCGATCCTGGCCTACTGGCTCTGGTTTCATCTCCTGAAAGTGTGTGGCGCCACCGCCGCCAGCGCCTACCATTTCCTGATGCCACCGCTCGGCATGCTGTTCGCGTATCTCGTGCTCGGCGAGCATGTCGAGGCCCGCGACCTGCTCGGGATCATCCCGGTCGCGCTCGGCATCTATCTGGTGACGCGGCCCGCCGCGAAGCCTGTGTCGTAGGAGGAGTTATTCATGCCCATCTCCATCACCCTGATCGGCGGCCCGACCGCGCTGATCGAGATCGACGGCTTCCGCCTGCTCACCGATCCGACCTTCGACGACGCGCACACCGCCTATCAGCTGCCGCATGTGACGCTGGAGAAGACCATCGGCCCTGCGATGAAGGCCGATGCGATCGGCCCGGTCGACGCGGTCCTGCTCAGCCACGACCAGCATTCGGACAATCTCGACAATTCCGGCCGCGACTTTCTCAAACATGTGAAACGCGTGCTGACGACCGAGGCCGGCGCGCAGCGCCTCGGCGGCCATGTCGAGGGCCTCGCGCCCTGGGCGACCGCCCATCTGAGGGATCGCGACGGCAATTCGCTGACGATCACCGCGACGCCCGCGCGTCACGGTCCGGCCGGCATCGAGCCGCTGTCGGGCGACGTCATCGGCTTCGTGGTGTCGTCGAGCCGGAAGGACACTACCTCGGTCTATATCAGCGGCGACACCACCTGGTTCGACGGCGTCGCCGAAGTCGCGCGCCGGTTCAAGTGCGGCGTGGTGCTGCCCTTCGCCGGCGCCGCGCAGACGCGCGGGCCGTTCCATCTCACCATGGACACCAACGATACCATCGAGACCGCGCGCGCCTTCCCCGATGCGGTGATCGTGCCGCTGCACACCGAGGGCTGGGCGCATTTCCGCCAGAACGGCGAGGATTTGCGCAAGACCTTCGACGTGCTGGGTTTCGGGCCGCGGCTGCGGTTGCTGGAGCCGGGCGTGCCGACGGTGGTGGAGGCGCCGTAGCTCTCCGCCGACGCTGGTGCTAGCCACCAGCGTCGTCCCGGCGAAGGCCGGGACCCATACCCACAGGGAGAAGTTTGACGAAGACTCGTGGTGGGCAGCTTGACGCCGTAACTGCTCTCGGTGGCTATGGGTCCCGGCCTTCGCCGGGACGACGTCGGAAGTGTTGTTGGAGGCTTTCGCTCACAACGAACGTCCTCTCAATCCTTCCGAAACACGATCGACGCCATCCATCCCGTCATCAGCGCCATCGCCGCGGTGACGAGACCGTAGACGAACCCGTTCTGCCGCGCGGTGGTCGCGACGAACTGCTCGAAGCCGACCTTGACGATCTCGAAGGCGGTGTCGGTCTTGGTGACGAAGGCGCCGCCCGCAAACAGCTTGATTTCGACTTCGTAGGTGCCGATCGGCACCTCTGCCGGCAACGGAATGCCGGTGCGGAACAGCGTTGGCGTCAGGAACGTCACCGCGGTGGCGTCCTCGCGATAGAGCCCGCGCTGGGAGCGCAGCCGGATGAAGGCGGAGCGGAATGCGTCGTTCGGCACCACGTCGGCATAGTCGCCGCTGACCCGCTGCATCAACAGCACGTTGTTGAGCCCGATCTGCTGCCGCCGCGCGATCTCGGGCGAGGTGATCAGGTCGAGCGAGCGGTTGGCGAACAGCGCCAGATAACTCGGCACCTGGAGAAACTGCCGGTAGTCGGTGTTGATCCAGATGCCGAAGGTGCGCTCCTTGCGCCGCGTCACCATGTCGGCGCGCGGGCCCATCACGGTGACGACGAGATCGTACGCCGTGCGGTCGGCGGGCGTGGCGGCATCCCTCTCCACCGAGCCGAACAGCACCAGCTCCTCGCCGGAATAGTTCGGCGTCACCGTGACGCGGTGGTTGGAGACCGACACGATCAGCCGCTCGGCGCGCGCGGCGGATCCGAGCAGAAGGACGAGAACAACTGCAACGAGCGCGCGCATCATCCGCTCACTCCCAGCTCGCGAATGGTGAAGAGATCTTCAGGCCGGATCACGAGCTCGATCGCGAAGCGGACACCCACCGAGAGGATCAACAGGCCCAGCAGCAGCCGCAACTGCTCGCCGCGGACCTTCTGGCCGGCGCGGGCGCCGAACTGCGCGCCGGTGACGCCGCCGACCATCAGGATCAGCGCCAGCACCGCGTCGACCAGATGATTGGTCATCGCGTGCAGCATGGTCGCGAACAGCATGGTGACGAGCGTGAGCACCATCGAGGTTCCGATCACCGTCGAGGTCGGCACCCGCAGCAGATAGATCATGATCGGCACCAGGATGAAGCCGCCGCCGATGCCCATGATCGCGCCGATGAAGCCGATCGCCACGCCGACGATCACCACGGGAATGACCGACAGATAGATCTTCGAGCGCTTGAACCGCATCTTCAGCGGCAGGCCGTGGATCCAGTTGTGCGTGCGCCGTGGCGGCACCGCGCCGCGGCGGGTCCGCATCAAAGCGCGCAGGCCCTCGGAGAACATCAGGCTGCCGACGGTGGTGAGCAGCACGACGTAGGACAGCGCGATCATCAGGTCGAGCTGCCCGAGCGCGCGGAGCTGCGTGAAGGTCCAGACCCCGAGCGCGGTGCCGGTCACGCCGCCACATAGCAAGACGCTGGCAAGCGCCGGGTCGATTGCACGCCGCCGCCAATAAGAGAGCGCGCCGGAAAACGACGAGGCGGCGATATGGCTCGCGACCGAGGCGACCGCGACCGCCGGCGTGATGCCGATGAAGATCAGCAGCGGCGTCATCAGGAAGCCGCCGCCGATCCCGAACATGCCGGAGACGAAGCCGACGGCCGCGCCCATCGCCAGCACCAGGAAGATGTTGACCGGCAGATCGGCGATCGGGAGGTAGAGCTGCATCGGGGATCACGCTCCGGCGAGTCGGATCGATTGCGCGGAATGCTCGCGGGAGGGCGGAACGATTGCCGCGCTCTTCAATAGCCGAATTCGTGGCCGTGCGGATCAGGAATCTTGGGCGTGGTGAATGGACGCGAGGAGGGTGATGGGATTGGGCGTGATCGTTGCGACAATGGAGGTGCGCTCCCTCCCCCGCTTGCGGGGGAGGGTCGGGGAGAGGGTGTCTCCGCAGTGAGACTCCCCAAGAGGATAAAACCCTCACCCGGCGCTCTTGCGAGCGCCGACCTCTCCCGCAAGCGGGAGAGGTGCACCGAGCCCGTGGCCCGCTTGGTTCAATCTAATGCTATGCGGCTCAATGCGCGGCCGAGGCCGAGCGCTTGGTCGCGACCGGCTTCGGTGCCGGCTTCGCGTTGGCCTGCGACGCGCTGTCCCAGCCGCCGGCGGGCGCCGCGACATTGACGGCGTCGTCGGGCTGCGGCTCGGCGCTGAAGGTCTGGATCGCGAGCTTGGCGGCGGCAAGCGACTGCGGATCGAGGCGCTTTGCGACGTCGTCGCGCTTGCCGGCCGCATCCGCGTCGCCCTGGGCAGCCGCGAGGGTGAACCATTTGTAGGATTCGGCGAGGTTCTGTTCGACGCCGATGCCGCGTGCATAGAGGATGCCGAGGTTGAACTGGCTGTCGGCGACGCCGCGGTCGGCCGCTTTTCGGAACCACTGCGCCGCGCTCTTGTAATTGGCGCCGCGTCCGCCGCCGTCGGCATCGAGCACCGCGAGATTGTGCATGGCCTTGGCGTTGCCGCGCTCCGCGGCCTGCGTGTAGTAGCGGCGGGCGATGTCGGCGTCCTTCTTCACGCCGAGGCCCTTCTCGTACAGGGTGCCCAGGCGGAAGATCGCGGGCACCACGCCGGCCTGCGCCGCGCGGTCGTACCATTTGGCGGCTTCGTCGTAATTCGCCGGCGTGCCCTTGCCCTCGGCGAAGCGCACGCCGATTTCGTAGGCCGCGGCCGCATCGCCCTTCATCGCGGCGGTGCGCAGCACCGGGCCGCCGATGCCGTCAGGCAGCTTCTCGCTGGGTGGCACCTGCACCATGCTGAGCCGCGCGCGGCTCGTGCCGGACAACGCGCCGGTGACGTCGCTCGACGCCGCAGGCGGGGTTGGCGCAGCGGCCGGGGTTTGCGGGATTTCGACCGAGGCGGTGCCGCTCGGGCTCGTCACGGAGACCGGCGCAGCATTGTTCTGCGACTGCTTTCCGATCGGCGTCGGCGAGGTCATCGACGGCGTGACCTGTTCCGGCGCGGCGGGCTTGATCTCGACGGGCGGGGGGGCTCGCGGGGCGGGTTCGCTCGACGTGTTCTCCATCGCCTGCGGCGCCGGCGGCGCGTTGCCGCCTTCGAGCAGGTTCATCGCCATCTTGAACGTGCCGAGCACGATCACGACCACGCTCGCGCCAACCAGCAGCGAGCGGATCTTCGAGGTGATGGTCGAGCCAGCCTCCTGGCCCTTGTCCTTGGCGCGGGCGATTGCGGCCTTGGCGCCACGGGCCGGCTTCTCGGGCGGCTGCGCGGCGGCAGCCTGCGCGGCGCGGCGCGCGGCTGCGATGAAGCTCGATGACGACACCGGCTCCTTCGGCGCGGCAGGAATGTCGCTGATCGCGCTTTCGGACGCGGCAATGCGCTCCGACGGCGTGGCGACGCGCCCGCCCGGCCGGGTGCCCGGCTCGAGCGGATGATCCGGCGGCAGTTCGGGCGCGAGCGCGGTGCGCGCGGGCGTCGTATGTGGCTCCAGGATCTCGCTGATCGCGCGCGGCGGAACAGGCGGGGCCGTCGGCACCGGCGGCGGCGCAACTGGTGCGGCGGCATGGAATTCGCGCGGCGCGGCGACGAAGGCCGAATGTGCCGGTGGCGCGGCGGCGGGATTGGGCAGCTCGGGCTTCGGATCGTATTTTGGCTGCTGCTGCTGCTGCGGCCGCTGCTCGCGCGCCATCGGCGCGGGCTCGATCGGCGCAGCCATCGGCATCGGCATCTGCGGCGCAGGGGCCGGCGGCGCCGTGCGCACGGCGCGCAGATCGCCCTCGATCATGGAGAGGCGATCGACGACATGGCCGAGCGTGTTGTGCACGGCCTCCAGCGAATCCTGGGTGCTCCGGTTGGTCTCGGCCTGGCTGTAGCGGATGTCGGAGAGCTCGCGCTTGACGAGGTCGACCACGCCGGAATCGGGCGGCGGTGCCGAATTGCGGCTCTCGGCCAGCGCGGAATAGGTCGCCTGCTGCCGCTCCAGGTGCCGCAGGATGTCGTGCAGCCCGTCCTCGACGCGGCTCAGGTTTCCGCTGCGCGGATCGGAGGCGGCTTCGATCCGCTCCAGCAGATACGAGACCCGCTGCTCCAGATGCGCAAAAGTCGAGGCCGAGTCGCCGCCGACCTGCATGCGGTCGAAACGGTCCGACAGGGCGCGGATCGCGTTTTCCAGATGTTCAGTGCTTTCGGCAGGCTGAGGCCGCTCGCGGGTTTCCAGCGCGGCCGTCAGCGCCGCGATGCGCTGCTCCAGCACGGCGAAGCTGTCGCCGGGGCCGGAGGAGGCGCGGGTGATCTGGTCGACCTTGGACGACAACAGCTGCACGTCGTCGGAGAGCCGCGCCAATGCCTCGTTGGAAGCGACGTTGGAGACGATGCCGCGCAGCGCCGAGATCGCGCCTTCGAGCTGTCGTACCGTCGAGGGATCGTCATTGGCGCGCAGGATCAGATCGAGCTTGCCGCCGAGATTGCGGATCGCCTCGTCATAGCCGGTGAGCTGCTCGGCCGGCGTCAGCGTGCGCAGCACCTGCTTGATCTCGGACAGCACGCGCTCGACGCCGGCGAGCGCCTGGCCGTCGGTGCCGGTGGAGCGGGTCTCGTCGATGCGACGGTGCAGCGAACGGATCTCGTTCTCGATCGATTCGATCGCACGGCGCGGCATCGCCTCGGTGATGGCGTGGCGGATTTCCGCGAGCTCGCTGCGGAAGGCATTGATCGCCTGCTCGGTATTGTCCGGCCGCTGGAGCGCCTCGATCTGGCTGGTGATCTTGAGCAGGTGCCGTTCGAGCGACGAGAAATCCGGCCCCGGCTGCGGTGGCGGCGGAGCATAGGACGGGGCAGGCGGCGCCATCGGCGCGAAGGCAGCCGCCATAGGCGCGATCGATGGCGCGGCGCGCGGCGGCATCTGCCGCGGCGCAAAGCCGTCGAGCTCGCTCTGGCGCGCGGTGATCTCGGCGACGGCGACGTCGAACGAAGCGGGGCTCAGCGGTGGTGAGCTGCGATAGACTTGCGCCGCCGCGCGCTCGACCGCGTCGGCCTGGCGCTGGCGCGATTCGACGGGGGCCTGCCGCGGTGCCGGAGGTTGTTGCGGTTTCGAGATTTGYGACAGCCGGGCGTCGAGCCGCGAGATCGCGTCGTTCAGCTGGCGCGCAACGCCTTGCTCGCGCGACACCTCCTGGCGCGGCGCGGGTTTTGAAATCCGTTCGATCTGCTGGGTGATCGCGTCGAGCCGCTGGTGGATGTCGGCGACTTCGCGGCTTTCCTGACTCGGCACGTGGCCCGGTACTTGGCTCGGGATGTTGGGGACTTGCGGACGCTGCTCGTAAGATCCGCGAAAGTTCGGTGCGGCAGTTTCGCCGAGCGTGGAGTTCAGCCAATCGTTGAGTGACATGCCGGCGCGATGCGCAGCAGCTTCGGCCCGCTCCCTCACGGATGGATCGATGCCGTCAACACTCCACGATACGCGCGAATTCATGACTCTGTCCGGTCCCGACTCCGGCGCCCCACCCGACGCCTCCAGTCTCCCCACGCGTGCCGGTTGCAAGACAATCGAATTCTGCGCGGGTCGTCTGCCTCGAAAACCGACTTTTTCCTGTTACGGTAAATAACGGGTTAAGGAATGCGTTGCCGATGTCTTAAAGTTGGGCGGCGGGAACCTGGGGGTGAGCGCGTTGTGACGCTCGTCCGGTCGCCAAATAACCGGTGTCATGCCCCGCCACCGGGTCTCGCCTTCGGCGAGCCCGATGACAGGCTCCGGCGGGGCATCCAGTACGCCGCGGCTTCTCGGTTCTGACCTCGCCGCCTCTGGAATACTGGATCGCCCGCCCCAGTGCGCAACCGCGCACAAGGCGGGCGATGACAGCGGAGAAAAGATTTCGCCGCAGGCATGATCGGCCCGTCTCAGGAAGAGAGGACGCCTCGCTCGGCGTTCTGCCTGACGAGAATGTTGGCCGACATGAAGAGTTTGCTTGTGGCTGCGATAGCGGCCGGACTGGCGTCGCCCGCTGTTGCCGCCGATGCCCCGGTGGCAAAGCCTGCGGTCAAGGCGCCGGCGCCCGCGGGGTACAACTGGACCGGCTGCTATGTCGGTATCCAGGGTGGCGGCAGCTGGGGCAAGAGCGAGCACGTCGCGCGCGCCGGTAACGCCTCCGGGCCCACGATATCAGGCACCTTCAATCTCACCGGCACCGTCGCGGGTGGCGCCGTCGGCTGCGACTTCCAGATCGAAAAGACGGTGCTGGGCTTCGAAAACGACGCGTCGTGGACCAACAAGCACGGCGCCGCGCAGGATCTGCCGCCGTTCAATGTGGCGGCGACCAGCAGCACGCGGGAGAAGTGGATCGACATGTTCCGCGGCCGCGTCGGCTATGCGCTCGATCAGTTTCTGATCTATGGCACTGCCGGAATCGCCTTCGCCGGCACCGAGGTCACCGTGTCCAATCCAGCCGGGCAAGTCACGGATTCAAAGACCCGCACCGGCCTCGCGGTCGGACTCGGTGGTGAATGGGCGGCTTGGGTCGATAGCTGGGGCGCGGTGAGCTTCAAGCTCGAATATGTTCACGCCGATTTCGGCAGCAAGCGATATGTCGACCCGGCGGTCGCCTTCGGCGGATTCGCCGTTGTCACGCGCGATGTCAGGCTGACCGACGACATCGTTCGCGCCGGCGTGAACGTCAGGTTCAACTGGGATACACCGGTCGTCACAAAATTCTAGGCTGGGACCGGGCCGGCGGCTTAACCCTTGCCCTCGCGCTTGCCGTTCTCTAGCGGCACCACGGTGCCCTTGCCGCTCATCGCCGACAGCGCCTCGAGTGCCTCCTCGCAGAAATCGGCCACCATCTGCTCGTGCCGGGCGCCGAGGCGCAGCAGTAGCAAATTGCCGAGGTCGAGCACGCCCGACGCCGTTTCCTCCGGAAAACGCTTCTTCAGGATGCGCTCGTAATTGGCGTGACGGTCGCGGTGGTGCTCCAGCCGCGCCATCAGGTCGGTGCGCAGCGGCTCGATATCGATGMTGTCGAGCGCATGGAGGCGGACCAGCAGGTCGTCCTTGATCGAGGGCGGGGTGCTCGGCCGCGCGGCCCAGTGCCGCAGCGCTGTTCGGCCCTCGGGAGTGAGCGTATAAACCAGCTTGTTGGGCTTGCCGGACTGCACCACCTCACGGCCCTGGATGTAGCCGCGGTCGCGCAGCTTGGAGAGTTCGCGATAGATCTGCTGGTGGTCGGCCTTCCAGAAGAAGCCGATCGAGGAGTCGAACGTCTTGGCGAGCTCGTAGCCCGTCATCGGACGTTCCGTCAGGCATGCGAGGATCGCGTCGCCGAGCGCCATGGCACCGGCCTCCCTTGTTCGATTTTAACCAACCAGCTTGACTTTATGCGCATTGGCGCATATGCGTCAATGTGCATATGAAGCAGTCCGAGGTCGGGGTCAAAACCCGATCCGAAAAACCCAGCGAAATCAACCTCCTCGCTACTGTGCATGGGGTTGTTTGCGAGTTTTTTGCCAACGCCTTTGATCCACGGGAGGCAACTGACAATGACCGGCCTCGATTCCTGGTACGACTTCATGAAGTCCCATGACAGCAAAGCGCTCTGGGACCTGCTGCATCCTGACGCCGTGTTCGAAAGTCCCGTCGTGCATTCGCCGCAGCGCGGCCGCGACATCACTTTCAAATATCTCGCCAGCGCCGAGAAGGTGCTCGGYGGCCCCGGCTTCACCTATGTCGGCGAATGGAAGAGCGCCAACGGCGCCGTGCTCGAATTCAAGACCATGATCGACGGCATCGAGATCAACGGCGTCGACATCATCACCTTCGATCCCGAGGGGCGCATCACGCATTTCAAGGTGATGGTGCGTCCGCTCAAGGCCATCAACATGCTGCATCGCCTGATGGCGGAGCAGCTCGCTGCCCAATCATGACACTGCCCTGTGGTTGCAGAAGCAGCTAAGCTTGCTTGCAAAGGCTGCGCCGCAGGAATCACGCGAACATCATCACTTCAAGCCCCTGCCGGGAGACCACCATGCCGATCTACAAAGCCCCCGTCGAAGACGTGAACTTCCTGCTCAACGACGTCTTCCAGATCGACCGCTACGACAATCTGCCCGGCTTCTCCGATGCATCGAGCGACGTGCGTGAGGCGATCCTGGGCGAAGCCGCCAAGCTCTCCGAAGAAGTGCTCCAGCCGCTGAATCGCGTCGGCGATCTCGAAGGCTGCAAGCGCGCCGATGACGGCAGCGTCACCACGCCGAAGGGATTCAAGGACGCCTTCAAGCAGGTCGCCGAAGGCGGCTGGCTTGGATTGTCGGCTCCGACCGAGTTCGGCGGGCAGGGCCTGCCGGTGACGCTCTCCCAGGCGGTCAACGAATTCCAGATCTCCGCCAACATGGCGTTCTCAATGTATGGCGGCCTCACCATGGGCGCGACCGCGGCGCTGCTGGTGCACGGCACGCCCGAGCAGAAGCAGACCTACGTGCCGAAGATGGTGGCGGGCGAATGGACCGGCACCATGAACCTGACCGAGCCGCATTGCGGCACCGATCTCGGCATGCTCCGCACCAAGGCGGTGCGTCAGAGCGACGGCAGCTTCAAGATCACGGGCACCAAGATCTTCATCTCGGCCGGCGAGCATGACCTGGCCTCCAACATCATCCACCTCGTGCTCGCCCGCGTCGAGGGCGCACCCCCCGGCATCAAGGGCGTGTCGCTGTTCGTGGTGCCGAAATTCCTGGTGAATGCCGACGGTTCGGTCGGCGCCCGCAACGGCGTGGTGTGCGGCTCGATCGAGCACAAGATGGGCATCCACGGCAATTCCACCTGCGTGATGAACTACGACGGCGCCACCGGCTGGCTGATCGGCGAAGAGAACAAGGGCATGCAGGGCATGTTCGTGATGATGAACGAGGCCCGCCTCGGCGTCGCCGTGCAGGGTCTCGCGCAATCCGAGGTCGCCTATCAGAACGCGGTTGCCTATGCCCGCGAGCGCATCCAGGGCCGTTCGCTCACCGGCACCAAGGCGCCGGACAAGCCGGCCGACCCGATCATCGTGCATCCCGACGTGCGCCGCACGCTGCTGTCGATCCGCGCCTTCAACGAGGCCGCGCGCGCCTTCGTGATGTGGACCGCGCTGAAGAGCGACGTCGCCCACCGCTCCGAGGATCCCAAGGACCGCCAGGCCGCCGACGACCACATGGGCCTGATGACGCCGGTGCTGAAAGGCTTCCTCACCGACTACGGCTTCGCCAACGCGGTGCAGGCGCAGCAGATGTATGGCGGCCACGGCTACATCGCCGAGCAGGGTATGGAGCAGTTCGTGCGCGATGCGCGTATTGCGATGATCTATGAAGGCGCCAACGGCATCCAGGCGCTCGACCTCGTCGGCCGCAAGCTGCCGCGCGACGGCGGCCGCGCCATCATGGCGTTCTTTGGCGAGGTCATGGCCTTCGCCAAGGAGAACGGCGGCGACGAGGCGATGAAGCCCTTCATCGCCCCGCTGTCGGCTTCGCTCGGCCATCTCCAGCAGGCCACCACCTGGCTGATGCAGAACGCGATGATGAAGCCTGACAATGCCGGTGCCGCGGCGACCGATTACCTGCATCTGTTCGGCTTCGTCGCGCTCGGCTACATGTGGGCGAAGATGGCCAAGGTGACGAATACCAAGATTGCCGAGAGCGGGGCGACGCCCTATCTCTCGACCAAGCTGGTCACCGGCCGCTTCTTCATGGAGCGGATGCTGCCGGAGACCGCCGCCAATCTCGCGCGTATCCAGGCCGGCTCCGCCACCATCATGGAACTGCCGGCAGAGGCGTTCTGAGGAGTTTCGATGTCGGCAGCGGAGGCCATCATTGCGGAGTTTCGCGCCTTCGGCGCCGGGCTCCGTCGCGACAAGTTCTGTGCACGATCCGCTCTGGACATCGTCGACCGCTGCGAGACCGACAGTGTCGGTATTCTCGGTATCGAAGGGTTTTACCTGACCGACACGACGACCGTCCCCCAGCTCGATCGCATCCTCGATCTGAGCGCGGGGATGAAGGCTTACGACACCGCGCGGCAATTCCTTCGCCATGGCGAAGGGCTGCCGCTGTTCTACGAATTCACGTTTCAGGAATGATCGCGGCTGCGTGGCGGTCGTGACGAAATAGCTGCAAATCAGGAGGCTCCCATGGCAGATGCCTATATCTACGATCACGTCCGCACGCCGCGCGGCCGCGGCAAGGCCGACGGCGCACTGCACGAGGTGACCGCGCTCGCGCTCGCCACCGTGCCGTTGAAGGCGCTGAAGGACCGCAACAATTTGCCGGAAGATTCGGTCGACGACGTCGTGCTCGGCGTGGTCGATCCGGTCGGCGAAGCCGGCTCCGACATCGCGCGTTTCGCGGCGCTCAAGGCGGGCCTCGGCGAAGCCGTGCCCGGCGTGCAGATCAGCCGTTTCTGCGCCTCCGGCCTCGATGCCGTGAATTTTGCCGCAGCCCAGGTCATGAGCGGCCAGCATGAACTCGTGATCGGCGGCGGTGCCGAATCCATGAGCCGCGTCGGCATCGGCGCCTCCGGCGGCGCCTGGCCGATGGATCCCTCGATGGCGGTGCCGGCCTACTTCATGCCGCAGGGCGTCTCGGCTGATTTGATCGCCACCAAATACGGCTTCTCGCGCGATGACGTCGATGCCTACGCGGTGCAGAGCCAGCAGCGCGCGGCCAAGGCCTGGGACGAGGGCCGCTTCAACAAGTCGGTGGTGCCGGTGAAGGACATCAACGGCCTCACCATCCTCGCCAAGGACGAGCACATGCGCCCGTCGACGACGATGCAGTCGCTGGCGCAGCTCCAGCCGTCGTTTACCATGATG
Source organism: Bradyrhizobium sp. P5_C11_2 (assembly GCF_054049755.1). Classification (NCBI taxonomy): domain Bacteria; kingdom Pseudomonadati; phylum Pseudomonadota; class Alphaproteobacteria; order Hyphomicrobiales; family Nitrobacteraceae; genus Bradyrhizobium; species Bradyrhizobium sp. P5_C11_2. The sequence goes on along the minus strand of NZ_JBFULT010000034.1, from coordinate 8,754 downwards.
GCGCAGATGGGCGGCTTTGACGGCGTCGCCGTGCAGTCGCACCCCGAAATCGAGCGCGTCAATTACGTGCACCACGCCGGCAATTCGTCGGGCATCGTCGACGGCGCAGGCGCCGTGCTGCTCGGCAGCAAGGAGGCCGCCAGCAAGTACGGCCTGAAGCCGCGCGCAAAAATCCGCGCGTTCGCGAACATCGGCTCCGAGCCCGCGATGATGCTGACCGGACCGGTCGACGTGACCGAAAAGCTGTTCGCGCGCTCCGGCATGAAGAAGTCGGACATCGACCTGTTCGAGCTCAACGAGGCCTTCGCCTCCGTCGTGTTGCGCTACATCCAGGCCTTCGACATCGACAACGCCAAGATCAACGTCAACGGCGGCGCGATCGCGCTCGGCCATCCGCTCGGCGCCACCGGCGCGATGATCCTCGGCACCGTGCTCGAYGAGCTCGAGCGCACCAACAAGGCGACCGCCCTGGTGACGCTCTGCATCGGCGGCGGCATGGGCACCGCCACCATCATCGAGCGCGTCTAAGGCGAAGGGGAGCAACCAACATGGCTTACAAGAATTTCAAGGTTGAGACCGACACCGACGGCATCGCGCTCGTCACCTGGGACATTCCGGGCCGTTCGATGAACGTGCTCGACGAGACCTCGACCAATGAGCTCGACGCGATCGTCAAGGAAACCACCGCTGACGCCGCGGTGAAGGGCGTCGTCATCACCTCCGCCAAGGAAGCGTTCTGCGCCGGCGCCGACCTGTCCATGCTCGAAGGCATGAACCAGGCCTATGCAAAGGTGTTCAAGGAGCAGGGCGAGACCGCGGCGAACCAGATGCTGTTCGACCAGAGCCGGCGCTTCTCGCTGGTGCTGCGCTCGATCGAAACGTCCGGCAAGCCGTGGGCGGCCGCGATCAACGGCCTCGCGCTCGGCGGCGGCTTCGAGATCACGCTGTGCTGCCACTATCGCGTGGCGGCGGAGAATCCCAAGACGCGGCTCGGCCTGCCCGAGGTCAAGGTCGGCCTGTTCCCCGGCGCCGGCGGCACGCAGCGCGTGCCGCGCCTGGTGCCGCCGCAGGACGCGATGACGATCCTGCTCAAGGGCGATCCGGTCACGGTCGAGAAAGCCAAGGCGCTGAACCTGATCCATGCCATCGTGCCCGCCGCTGATCTCATCAAGGCGGCGAAGGACTGGATCAAGGGCGGCGGCAAGGCCGTCGCGCCCTGGGACGAAAAGGGCTTCAAGCTGCCCGGCGGTCCGGTGTTCTCCAAGGCCGGCATGATGATGTTCCCGGCCGGCAACGCGATCTACCGCCGCGAGACCTACGACAATTATCCGGCCGCGCGCGCCATCATGAGCTGCGTCTATGAAGGCCTCCAGTTGCCGATCGACGCCGCGCTGCGGGTGGAGTCGCGCTACTTCACCTCGGTGCTGCGCTCGAAGGAAGCGGCCGCGATGATCCGCAGCCTGTTCCTGTCGATGCAGGAATTGAACAAGGGCGCGCGTCGTCCGAAGGACGTGCCCGCAACCAAGGTGAAGAAGATCGCCGTGATCGGCGCCGGCTTCATGGGGGCGAGCGTCGGCTACGTCTCCGCGCGTGCCGGCCTCGACGTGGTCCTGATCGACCGCGACCAGGAGAGCGCCGACAAGGGCAAGGCGCATGCGCAGAAGGTGATCGAGGAGCAGATCAAGAAGGGCCGCGCCAAGCCTGCGGATGCCGAAGCTCTGCTCGCGCGCATCACGCCGACCGCGGACTACGCGGCGCTGAAGGACGTCGACCTCGTCATCGAGGCCGTGTTCGAGGACCGCAAGGTCAAGGCGGAGACCTTCGCCAAGGCGCAGGAATATCTGAAGCCGGACGTGATCTTCGCGTCGAACACGTCGACGCTGCCGATCAGTTCGCTTGCGGAAGCCTTCAAGGACCAGGGCAAGTTCGTCGGCATCCACTTCTTCTCGCCGGTCGAGAAGATGATGCTGGTCGAGATCATCAAGGGCAAGAACACCGGCGATGTCGCGCTCGCGACCGCGCTCGACTATGTCCGGCAGATCGGCAAGACGCCGATCGTGGTCAACGACAGCCGCGGCTTCTTCGCCAACCGCTGCGTCGGCCGCTACGTCGCCGAAGGCAACGAGATGTTCCTGGAAGGCGTGCCGCCGGCGATGATCGAGAACTGCGCCAAGATGGCCGGCATGCCGGTCGGCCCGCTCTCGCTGTCGGACGAAGTCGCGCTCGACCTCGGCCTCAAGATCATGAAGGCGACGGAAGCCGACCTCGGCCCGAACGCCATCAACCCCGATCAGAAGAAGCTGATGGTGGAGATGGTCGAGAAGCAGGGCCGCTTGGGGCGCAAGAACAGCAAGGGCTTCTACGACTATCCGGAGAAGGGCAAGGGCCAGAAGAGCCTGTGGCCGGGCCTCTCGGCGCTCCAGCCGAAGCAGCTCGACCCCGATACGCTCGACGTCGAGGAGTTGAAGCAGCGCTTCCTGGTGGTGCAGGCGGTGGAAGCCGCGCGCACGGTCGAGGACCACGTCATCACCGATCCGCGCGAGGCGGATGTCGGCTCGATCCTCGGCTTCGGCTTCGCCCCGTTCACGGGCGGCACGCTGTCCTACATCGACTTCATGGGCACGAAGACATTCGTCGAGCTCTGCCACAAGCTGGAAGCGAAATACGGCTCGCGCTTCACGCCGCCGAAGCTGCTCGAGGAGATGGCGGCGAAGGGCGAAACGTTCTACGGCCGATTCGCGCCGAAGAAGGCGGCGGCCTGATTCGCTTGGCTTCGTAGCCCGGATGGAGCGCAGCGAAATCCGGGACAGTCTCGCCGCATGTAAAGATCCCGGATTGCGCTTCGCTCCATCCGGGCTACGCGAAAACAACAAAGGCCGGATCGTCGATCCGGCCTTTTTGTTTGGGGAGACGTCATCACGGTTGCGTCAGATTTGTTCCCGGGTTGTGGAACCGGTCACAGAATTCGCGTAGGAACCGTGCCAGAGTCCCGCTGCCGCGGTGTCGCGCAATTGTCATAGGCGCGTCAAAGCGGCGCCGTTCTTTTGCTCGGCCCTGGCACTAGTCTTGCTCGGGGTCAGGGCCACGAACCCAGTCGGGACACTTGCCGAGCTATCGGCAGGTTGAAGACGAAATAAGAAAGTATCCTTGATGAACTCTTTGGTGCTGCGGAAGACCGCGCTTGGTCGCGATCTCACCGCTAAATATGCTGTTGAATCCGCAACTGGCCGCCTCTCGCCGCAACGGAAGCCGGCGCGCCTGCGCCGCAAGGGGCCGATGCTTTGGGCCGCTTTGGCGTTACTTGTTCTGGCGGCGGATTTTATGCTGGCTTCCCTCGCCTGGCTCGCCGTCGACTTCGTCGCGGGCTGAGACCCCGCGTGCGTGCAGCAGGTAGGCCGACGCGAAGTAGGCGAGCTGGCAGGCGGCAAGACAGATGGCGATGACGATCACACCAGCCCTCATGCCGAATTCGTAAGCGCGAAGAACGATCGCCGAGAGCACTGCGATCAACGGCGCAATCAATACCAGCGCCCAGATCCTGAAAACATAACCTGTCGCTATTCCCACCAATGCACTTGCGACGATCAGGACGAGGGCAATCGTCAAGTTCAACTCCGATGAAAGTACAAATAATCCTCTAACAATTCCGCCAAGCTCGCGCGCTTTACGGGTAGTGACAAGACAGCACTACTTACATTTGGCGAACAGCAGTTCATAAGTCTAATTATAGGTATGATGATCCGGTGAGATGGGTTCGCGCCCACTCCGCCCCGGGGCAGAATAAAAACGGGCCGGATCGACGATCCGGCCCGTTTTATTTGCGGTCTCCGAACGGCGAGAACGCCCGGCCCGAGACGGCATCGTCGGCAAGGCTCGCTCTCCAGCTGCCTTCGTCGCCGCGGCCGATGCGGACCTCGAAGCGCCAGCCATTCTGATTGGTGAAGGCGATGCCCGTTCCGCCCTTCACTTTGGCGTAGCTGCACGGATATTCGGTCGGCCGGTCCGGAAAGACGATCTTTCCTTCCTTGCTCTCGAATACGGCCGAGGTGATCTGCGGATGGACCATGAAGACGCAGCTGCGCTCCGGCAAGACCGGCGTCGACAAGCCGAGCATCGCGAGCGGCGCGCCGGCGGCAGTCATGAGGACGATCAAGTTCATGGGGCAACTGTCTCGCGGAGATGGTCCTTCGACGCCGCTGCCGATCGACTGGTTCACAATGAAAAGGCCGGATCACCGATCCGGCCTTTCGCGTGGCGATGGCGGCTGCCGCCTTATGCGGCCTGCGCAAGGCCTTCCTTCTTGAGCGCCTCCTGCACCTGCGGCCGCGCCGCGACGCGGGTCTTGTAGGCGCTGAGGTTCGGCATCGCCGAGAGATCGAACTTCATCCGGTCACCCCAGATCAGCATCGTGAACAGATAGCCGTCGGCGACCGTGAACTGCTTGCCCATGAGGTAGTCGCGGCCGGCGAGCTGGCTGTCGATGTATTTCAGCTTGCCCATGACGCGGTCCTTGAAGAACGCCTTGGCCTCGTCGTTGAGCGCCGGCGCGAACAGCGGGCCGAAGCTCTTGTGCACCTCCGAGGTGAGGAAGTTCAGCCACTCCAGGAGCTTGTAGCGCTCGGAACTGCCGTGGGCGGGCGCCAGCGCCTTGGCCGCGGCCTGATCGGCGATCATCTGGACAATGACCGGCCCTTCGGTCACGATCTCGCCGCTGTCCAGGCCCAGCGCGGGGACCTGACCTTTGGGATTCACTTTCAGATAATCGTCGCCATTCTCGAGCTTCTTGGCCCGCAGATCGACCTTGATCAGCTCATAGGGCAGGCCGGCTTCGAGGAGCGCGATGTGGGGGGACAGGGAGCAGGCACCGGGGGCGTAATAGAGTTTCATGGAATTTCCTCCTCGTGACGCTTGGTTGGGGCGAAAGATCACCTACATGCACCTGCATGAAATAGTCAAGATTGATGCAGGTGCATCGAATGGGGTAAGAGACGGGCGACGAGTTTGAGCGGGACCATGAAACGCAAGCCATCGACCGAGGCAACCTCCGCCTGGATCCGCCTGATGCGGGTGCAGAGCCGTGTGCTCGACTGCGTCGAGCAGGACCTGAAGAAGGCCGGCTTCCCGCCGCTGGCATGGTACGACGCGCTGCTCGAATTGTCGCGGGCCCCCTCCGGCGAGCTGCGGCCGGTGGAGCTCGAACGCCAGATGTTGATCCCGCAATATTCCACCTCGCGGCTGATCGACCGCCTGGTCGACGAGGGGCTCGCTTCGCGGCGCGAATGCAAGATCGACAAGCGCGGGCAGTTCGTCGAGATCACTGAAGCCGGCCGCGAGTTGCAGAAGCGGATGTGGGGCGCCTATTCGGCTGCGATCGAGAAATATGTCGGCTCGAAACTGTCCGACGCGGATGCCGTCAAGCTCAGCGGTCTGCTCGACCGCCTGGGCTGCTCGTGCGGCGAGATGAAGCTGCCGCCCGTCGTCAACGTCAACGAAACCTCGCCGTCGCGATGATCGCGCGGCAAACCAGCACGTCCGCGCAACCGGTTGGTTCGCGGACCATCCCTGTCACCCGCGCGCGTTCGATCGAAGCGCTTTTGATTAGAGTTTGATATGGCGCGAGACCAGATCGATATGACGCCGCTGCAATCGCGCGACGAGCTCGTCACGTGGTTCGAGGAAGGCTGCAAGGACCCGTCCGAATTCCGCATGGGCACCGAGCACGAGAAGACGCCGTTCACGCTCGAAGGCCACCATCCCGTGCCGTACGAGGGCGCGCGCGGCATCGGTGCGCTGCTTGAAGGCATGAAGCTCCTGCTCGGCTGGGAGCCGATCATGGAGAAGGGCAACATCATCGGCCTCTACGACGTCACCGGCGGCGGCGCGATTTCGCTCGAGCCCGGCGGACAGTTCGAGCTCTCCGGCGCGCCGGTCGAAAACGTCCACCAGACCCAGAGCGAGCTGATGGCGCATCTGGCGCAGGTGCGCGAGATCGCAACGCCGCTCGGCATCGGTTTCCTCGGCCTCGGCATGACGCCGTCCTGGTCGCGCGCCGACATCCCGGTGATGCCCAAGGGCCGCTACAAGATCATGACCAACTACATGCCGAAGGTCGGCCAGTACGGCCTCGACATGATGTACCGGACCTGCACGGTGCAGACCAATCTCGACTTCTCCTCCGAAGCCGACATGGTCAAGAAGCTGCGCGTCTCGCTCGCGCTGCAGCCGGTCGCGACCGCCTTGTTCGCCAATTCGCCCTTCACCGAAGGCAAGCCGAACGGCTTCCTGTCCTTCCGCTCCGAGATCTGGCGCGACACCGACAATGCGCGCTCCGGCATGATGCCGTGGGCGTTCGAGGACGGCATGGGTTTCGAGCGCTATGTCGACTACGCGCTCGACGTGCCCATGTATTTCGTCAAGCGCGGCGAGGAGTACATCGACGTATCGGGCTCCTCGTTCCGCGCCTTCTTCGACGGCCGCAACAACAATTTGCCCGGCGAGCGCCCGACGCTGTCGGACTGGGCCAACCATCTCTCGACGATTTTTCCCGAGGTGCGGCTGAAGCGTTATCTCGAGATGCGTGGCTCGGACGGCGGCCCGTGGGGCCGGCTGCCGGCGTTGCCGGCGTTCTGGGTCGGGCTGCTCTACGACGATGTCGCACTCGATGCCGCATGGGACATGGTGAAGCACTGGAGCGCGCATGAGCGCCAGTCGCTGCGCGACGACGTGCCGCGTTTCGGGTTCAAGTCGCGGATCAAGGACCGCTATCTCTTCGAGATCGCCAAGGAGTGCCTCGTTCTGGCACATGCCGGCCTGCGCCGGCGCGGCCGGATCGATCAGCTCGGCCGCGACGAGACCCGGCATCTGGAGCCGCTCGATCGCATCATCGATTCCGGCCGGACGCCGGCCGAGGAGATGCTTGAGAAGTACAACGGCTCCTGGAACGGCTCGGTGGAACCGGCCTACGCGGAATACGCGTTCTAGATCGCGAGACCGACGATCAGGATTTGAGCCGTTCATCGCCCATACAGGTTTGCGGCGATCAAATGATCGGCTGAAAAAAACCTGAACGTCGTCAATAACTCGAAAGCTGTTCCGATGGGGAAGGGCCGCCTGCCTGGGGCCGTCATGGCAAGCGTCGTGGCCAAGGTCGCGGCCTGCGTCGTGCTGCTGACRCTCGCGCTTGCGAGCCCGCCTGCGCGCGCCCAGACGGCGTTCGACCGGCCCGGCGGCGACTATTTCAACACGCCGGTCACGTCGGGCGATCCGGAGGATTGCGCGCTGCTGTGCGAGCGCGACCGCCGCTGCCGCTCCTGGAGCTTCAGCTATCCCGACGTCGAGGGCGGCTCGGCGGTGTGCTGGCTCAAGAACACCGTGCCGCCGCGGGTGCCGGAAAGCTGTTGCATTTCCGGTGTGCGCGGCGCCGGCGTGATCGAGCCGCGGATCGAAGGCGTGGAGACGTCGATCGACCGCCCCGGCGGCGATCTGCGCAATTTCGAGCTCAAGGCCGGCGAAGGCGAGGAGGCCTGCAAGGCCGCCTGCACCGCGGACAACAAATGCCGCGCCTTCACCTATGCCCGCCCCGGCTATACCGGCCGTGAGGCACGCTGCTTCCTGAAGAAGGAAATCAAGCCGCCGCGCCGGAAGGCCGGGTTCACGTCGGGCGTGGTGCGGTAGGCAAGGTGCCGTAGGGTGGGTTAGCCGAAGGCGTAACCCACCACTATTTGTCTCCGCGGAAACGAAGGTGGTGGATTACGCTTCGCTAATCCACCCTACGCACCTCATTCCGCCGCAAGCACCGTGATCTCCGGCCACAGCACCTTCCATCGCATCGCTTTCGCCGTGTAGTTCGCCGCGGAAAAATTCAGGCCCGGATTGGGCCGCACGATCAGTCTTTCGACGTCGTCGAATCCGTGCGGCGCGTAGACCTCGTAGTCGTCGCCTGCGCGCTTCACGCCGACTTGCGTGTTCTGCGTCAGGAAGCGGTCGATGCCATCGGTCGCGCGCGTCAGGGCCGGATAGGGCAGGCCGTGCTTGTCGGGATACCACAGGTGCACACGCGCCTGGTTGCGGATCTCGACCTTGACGCCGAGATGCCCGAGCCGCGCCTGCAGCTGGCGGATCACAGCGTCCTCCGCCTCCCATGAGGTATCAGGGTCGAAATAGAACGCGTCATAATCGGCGATGCCGTGATCGACCGCGCGGCCCGTGAGAACGTTCCACGCCGTCTGCGCCAGGCACCCTGCGACCAGCCACGCATCGGGAAGCGCGAGCCGCGCGAGCTCATCGATAATCGTAATGTTGACGGGATTTCTCAGCGCGAGCGCGAGGAATTCGTCGCGGTTCATCGTGAGGTGAGGGACTTCCGGTCAATGCACGGCGGTGAAGAACCGCGCGAGCCGGAAACCGGACAGCCAGGTCCACACCGGCTGGGTGCGCATGCCGAGATCCCAGGAGCCGAGCACGGCATCCGCACGCCCGACCAGATTGTCGATCGGCAACAGGCCGACGCCGCCGGAGCGCAGCGGCACGCGGCTATCGGCGGAATTGTCGCGGTTGTCGCCGAGCACGAAGAGATGGCCGGGCGGCACCGTGACTTCCTGGGTGTTGTCGAGCGGGCCGTTGTCGCGCATCTTGAAGATCAGATGCGACACGCCGTTCGGCAGCGTCTCGACATAGCGATAGGCGGGCTCGCTGCCGCCATTGTCGTCCTCGGCCGCGCCGACGCCATCCGGCTTCAGCTCCGCGGGACGGTCG
>NZ_JBFULT010000033.1:0-28198 GCF_054049755.1 Bradyrhizobium sp. P5_C11_2 | reverse complement strand
GCACCAGATCGCGGCCCTCGAAGATGATCTCGCCCGCCGCGATGCGGCCCGGCGGCATCGCGATCAGCTTGAGGATCGACATCGCGGTGACGGTCTTGCCGCAACCGGACTCGCCGACGACGCAGAGCGTCTCGCCCCTGTTGATGGAAATGTCGACGCCGTCGACGGCCTGCAAGATGCCGTCGTCGGTGGAGAAGTGGGTTTTCAGGCCCTTGATCTGGAGCAGCGGCGCCATCAGATCACCCGTCGCGCATCGAGCGCGTCACGCAGGCCGTCGCCGATGAAGTTGATGGCGACCACCGCGATGAAGATCGCGCCGCCCGGGAACAGCGCCCAGTGCGGGCCGATGTCGAGGAAGTCCTTGGCGTCGTACAACAGCCGCCCCCAGGTCGGGGTATCCGGCGGAAAGCCGAGACCCAGGAAGGACAGCGTCGATTCCGCGATGATGGCGGCGGCGACGTCGATGGTGCCGGCGATGATCACCGGGCCGAGCGCGTTGGGCAGGATGTGGCGCACCACCTGCCGCACCGGGCTGGCACCGAGCGCACGGGCGGCCTCGACGAACTCCTTTTCGCGGATCGACAGGAACTGCGCGCGCACGAGGCGGGCGACCGGCATCCAGCGCAGTCCGCCGATCACGAGCACGATCAGGATGAAGATGCCGCCTTCGGGGCCGAACGCGGCTTTCAGCCCGTCGCGGAAGAGATAGATGAGCAGCAGCAGCAGCGGCAATTGCGGCAGCGACAAGAACAGGTCGGTGAGCCACATCAGCCCGTGCCCGAGCGCGCCGCGCGACATGCCGGCAAGCGCTCCGATCAGCGTGCCGACGAACACCGACACCAGCATCGCGGCGAGGCCCACCGCGAGCGAGATGCGCCCGCCATAGATCATGCGCGCGAGGATGTCCTGGCCGAGATCGTCAGTGCCGAAGGGATGGGCGAGCGACGGCCCCTGCATGCCCGCCACGATATCGATTTCGTCGATCTTGACCCGCCAGACGAAGGGGCCAAGCACCACCGCCAGGACCAGGATGAGGAGCAGGAACGCACTGACCACGGCAAGCTTGTGGCGGCTATAGCGCCGCCACGTCTCGCGCCAGGGCGAGTAGACCCGCCGCTCAGCGGAGGGAGATGCGAGGGTCAAGCCAGCCATAAAGGACGTCCGCGATGAGATTGAACAGGACTACAAGGCACGCGAAGACGAAGGTGACGGCCATCACCACCGGCGTGTCGTTGGAAAGGATGGAGGAGATCAGCAGCGAGCCGATGCCGGGGATGCGGAAGATCTGCTCGGTGACGATGGCGCCGCCGAACACCGCCGGCATCTGAAGCGCGATCAGCGTGACGACCGGGATCATCGCATTGCGCATCACGTGCTTGACGATGACCTTGGCCTGGCCGAGGCCCTTGGCGCGCGCCGTGGTGACGTAGTCGAGCCGGATCACGTCCAGCATCGCCGAGCGCACGAAGCGCGTCATCGACGCCGCCTGGAACAGGCCCAGCACCGCCACCGGCATGATCGCCTGCCGGATCATCTCCAGCACCCAGCGGATGCCGGTGGCCTTGATGTCGCTGGAATAGACGAAGGGCAGCCAGTCCAGCGTGACCGAAAAGATCAGGATGAACAGGATGCCGGTGAAGAAGGTCGGCAGCGAGAAGCCGACGAAGGCCAGCACGTTGGCGATCTGGTCAAACAGTGAATACGGCTTGGTCGCCGCGTAGACCCCGACCGGAATCGCGATCAGGAGCGCCAGGATCTGCGCCGAGCCGATCACATAGAGCGTCGCCGGCAGGCGCTGGAGGATGAGCGCATCGACGTCCATCCGGCTGACGAAGGAAAACCCCCAATCGCCATGCGCCATGGCGGAGAGCCAGTGCAGGTAGCGCAGATAGATCGGATCGTCGAGGCCGAACTTCGCCCGAAGCGAGGCAGCGACTTCGGGCGGTACGTTCGGATTGGTCGCCAGTTCCGAAAAGGGATCGCCGGGGGCGAGCGCCAGCACGACGAACAGCACGAGCGAAATGCCGAGCAGGCTCGGAATGGCGATCAGCAGGCGACGCAGGACATATTGACTCATAGGGAAAGACCCCGCCTAGGCCTGCGCGATCATGCCTCCCGGTACCAATCGAACAGGTTGTCGGTCTCGTTCGCCCAACCGCTGACCACGCAAACCAGGTTGTTGGCGGCCGCCTCCACCTTGAGGCGATGCTGCACCGGGATGAACACGGTGTCGCCGATCAGGATATCGTTGGCCTTGATGTAGAGCGCCGCGCGCTTGACCGGGTCCATCTCGCCTTCCGCGGCCAGGATCGTGGCGTCATACTCCGGGTTGACGTAGCGCGGGAAATTCTGGCCCTGCCACTTGTTCTCCTTGGTCGCCACGTTCGCCGACATATAGCGCCGCATGTGCTGGGACGGATCCGGCTGGCTCATCGGGATCTGGAACATCTCCATGTCGGCATAGAACTTCGGGTAGATGTCGGGATTACCGGCGTCGGAGGAGAAGAACACCGAGGCGACGACCGATTTCAGCTCGACGTCGATGCCCGCCTTCTGGCAGGCCTGCTTGACGATGGCCTGGGTCTTCTGGCGCGGACCATTGATCGAGGTCTGGTACAGAAGCTTCAGCTTCTTGCCGTCCTTCTCGCGGATGCCGTCCGCACCCGGCTTCCAGCCGGCGTCATCCAGCATCTTCGACGCCTTCTCGATGCTGAATTCCCAGCTCGTGTTCTTGGAGACGAACTTCTCGGGACCGTTGAGGAAGTTCGCCGTGGTGCGGCCTGCGCGGCCGTAGATCACCTTCTTCACCGCTTCACGATCGACCAGCAGCGCCAGCGCCTTGCGCACCGCGGGATCGGAGAACAGCGGGTGCTTCGTCTTCATCGAGGAGCGCTCGCCATCGACCTCGGTGTTCGGGTCGGTGAAATTCAGCGCAATAAACTCGGTGTCTCCGCCCACGGCGTAGATGGCCTTGCCCTTGCCGCCCTTCTCCAGGCGCAACAGCACGTCGTCTTCCACCTGGATGTTGTAGCCGAAATCGTATTCGCCGGTCTGGATCACCGCGCGCGCCGCCGAGACGGCATCGCCGCCGCCCTTCATTTCGAGCGTGTCGAAATACGGGCGGTTCGGCATGTGATAGTCGGGGTTGAGTTCACCGCGGACGAGATCGCCTGGCTTGAACTCGAGGAATTTGTACGGGCCGGTGCCGACAGGCGAGAGATTGTTCGGCGCCTCACGGGACTTCGCGCCCTTGTAATCCGCGAACAGATGTTTGGGGATCATGGAGTTCGGAGCCCCGACGAAAGCATCGGCCCAGAACGGCGTCGGCTTGTTGAAGAGGATGCGGACGGTGAGGTCATCCACCTTCTCGACGACGATGTCGCGATAGGTCGCAATAGTGACCGCCGAGGTCGCCGGATCCTTGGCGTATTCCCAGTTGAACACGACGTCGTCGGCGGTGAACGGCTTGCCGTCGTGCCATTTGACGCCGGGCTTGAGCTTCCAGGTCACCGACTTGCCGTCGGCGGCGAGGCCGCCGTTCTGGATCGATGGGATTTCGGCGGCCAGAACCAGCTTCATGTTGCCGTCCGGATCCCAGCAGGCCAGCGGCTCGTAGAACAGGCGCGAACCGTCCTGGTCCTTGGTGCCGGTGGCGAAATGCGGATTGAGCAGGGTCGGCCCCTGCCACCACAACAGCTTCAGCGCACCGCCGCCGCCGCGCTTGGTCGGCTTGTAGGTCGAAACGCCTTCCGCCATGGCGACGCCACCAAGCGCGAGGATCTGGTTGGCCAGCGGTGCGGTGAGGCCGACAGCGGCGAGACGCTGGATGAAGGCACGGCGATCCATCCGTCCGTCCTTCACTTGGCCGATCATCGAACGCAGTTCTTTATCCAGCATGGTTGTCCCCCGTCTGGTTCCCGTAAGGATGCAGGCGGCCGCGAGGTGCGGCCGCCGGGTTTGGCTGGCCGTAGATGGCACACCGAATAGGGTGCCCGTCAACTGCGACCGTGTGTATGCAAACGGTGTTCTGGCTGTCCGTTGGGCAAAACCGTGTTCCGCAGCCCAAGGGTTCGGCAATCCGGCGACAAAAGGCGCCGGATTCCGCGTTGCACTGCGGAAAATTTGTTCGCCGGATCAGACGAAAGTATCGAGACGGAATTCTACGCCACGGACATGTCGAGCGGCGGCGCGACATGGTCCGGCAGCGGGCACACATAAGGTGTCTTGGCCGTCCGCTTCGTGAGGTCCGCCTTCGCGGCCTCGATCAGCTCCGGTTCCGTCAGCGCCTTGATACCGATTCCGGCCATCGCCTTGGCCGCCTGCACCATGGCCTTGTGGGCGTGCGCGCTCTTGCCCTGCGCCACCACCTGCCAGGTGTGGAAGGGCGTGCCGATTGCAACCGTGGGTGCGTGAACCTGCACGGTCGGCACCACCCAGCTCACATCGCCGACGTCGGTCGAGCCGACCAGCGGATTGCGCTTGGAGTCGAGCGGCACCAGGAAGTCGGCCAGCGGCCGATCGGTCGGCTCCATGCCGATCGCGTAATAGACCGACGCGATATCCTTGTCGCTCAGCGTCGCGCGGATCTGGGTCGCGAAGCCCTTGTCCGCGTCGTCGAAATGCGGCGGTCCAAGCTCTTCCATGACCCGGTGCAGCGCCTGCTCCAGCGGCGTGTTCGGCAGGATGTTGGAGACCGCGGAGATGATCTTCATCTCCATCTTGGTCTCGGTCATCAGGGCTGCGCCCTGCGCGATCTTGTTCACACGCCCGACCAGTTCGTTCATGCCGGGAAGATCGCGGGCACGGATCGAGTAGCGCACCCGGGCATGGGCCTGCACCACGTTGGGGGCGATGCCGCCGGTATCGAGCAGCGCGTAGTGGACGCGCGCGTCGCTCGGCATGTGCTCGCGCATGTAGTTCACGCCGACATTCATCAACTCCACCGCGTCGAGCGCGGAGCGGCCGAGATGCGGCGAAGCTGCCGCATGCGAGGTGCGGCCGGTGAAGATGAAATCGGCGCGGGTGTTCGCAAGCGACGGCGTCACCGCGACTTCCCAGAAGCTGTGCGGATGCCAGGTGATGGCGATATCGGCGTCTTCGAACGCGCCGGAGCGCACCATGAAGGCCTTTGCCGCGCCGCCTTCTTCAGCCGGGCAGCCATAATAGCGCACGCGGCCCGGCACCTTGTTCGCGGCGAGCCAGTCCTTCACCGCGGTCGCCGCGAGCAGTGCGGCGGAGCCGAGCAGATTGTGACCGCAGCCATGGCCGTGGCCGCCGGCTTCGATCGGACGGGGCTCCGCGACGCCCGCCTCCTGGCTGAGCCCAGGCAGAGCGTCATATTCGCCCATGAAGGCGATGACCKGTCCGCCCTCGCCCCACTCGCCCGTCACCGCCGTCGGGATGCCCGCGACGTTCTCGGTGATGCGGAAACCCTGATGGCGCAGCTCGGCAAGATGCTCGGCGGCGGACCGCGCCTCGGTGTAGCACACCTCGGGCATGCCCCAGACCTTGTCGCTGAGGTCGATGAAACGCGCCTTGATCGTATCGACGCCACGCCAGATGTCGCTGCGGTTGTCCATGCTTCGGTCCGTGATCCCTTGGTCAAAACGAAGCGGCAATGGTTAGCAGCTTCATTGCACCCCGCCTAGCACCTCGCCGGACAGCAGCCATGCGGCCGATGCCGGGTCGAGGCGTCCGCCTGCCGGTTGTGCACGAACCGTTCCTTTCAAAGAATTCACACGGCGTTCTCTGGAATAGTTGGAGAACGAGGCTTTCAAGACGRCCGCCTCCGGCCTAAATTATCCGTGTTTCGTGCATCCTCCGCAGCATCGGCGGAACCATGCTCCCAGCCAGGAGAACTCCATGCCCGCTCTGACCGAATGGAGAGTGCCGCCGGCCAATCAGCCGCGCGCCAGCGACTACGGTTTCGATCTCGACCGCGCGCTCGCGTCCGTCGTCGGCCTGCACGCCATCATCCCGCCGGACGCCTTCAGCGCCGAGACTTTGGGCACCGAGCGCGCCGGCAACGGCGTCGTGATCGACGACGGGCTCGTGCTCACCATCGGCTATCTCATCACCGAAGCGGAGTCGGTGTGGCTGCATCTCGGCGATGGGCGCGTGGTGGAAGGACATGTGCTCGGCTTCGATGCCGTGACCGGCTTCGGCCTGGTGCAGGCGCTCGGCCGGCTCGAGATCGAACCATTGCCACTCGGCTCGTCCGCCGCCACCCGGCTCGGCGACCGCGTCGTGGTCGGCGGCGCCGGCGGACGGACGCGCTCGGTCGCGAGCCAGATCGTGGCCAAGCAGGAATTCGCCGGCTACTGGGAATATCTGCTCGACGAGGCCGTCTTCACCTATCCCGCCCATCCCAATTGGGGCGGCACGGCGCTGCTCAACGAGCGCGGCGAGTTGATCGGCATCGGCTCGCTCCAGCTCGAGCGTGAGCGCGACGGCAAGGCCGAGCACGTCAACATGATCGTGCCGATCGACCTGTTGAACCCGATCCTCGACGATCTTCGCAAGTTCGGCCGCGTCAACAAGCCGGCTCGCCCCTGGCTCGGGCTCTACTCCACCGAGATCGACAACCGCGTGGTGGTGATCGGGATCTCCGCCAACGGTCCCGCCGCCCGCGCCGAGCTCAAGACCGGCGATGTCATCCTCGCGGTGGCCGGCGACAAGGTCACGAGCCAGACGGCATTCTACAAGAAGATGTGGGCGCTCGGCGCCGCCGGCGTCGACGTGCCGCTCACCGTGCATCATGAGGGCGTCACCTTCGACGTGACGGTGACGTCGACCGACCGCTTCAAGCTTTTGAAGGCGCCGAAGCTGCACTGATCCCAAGGCTTAAGGAAGCGGCGATGACCGAGGCCGTGGTGGACGACATCGTGGCCGTGCTGCCGCCGCTGCTCAAGGCGCTGGAAGCGCTCGGCTTCTTCCAGCGAAACCTGCACCCGCCGGCCTTTGGCTCCGTGATGAACGCGATCGGCGCGCCCGACGAGGCGCTGCAAGCTGCACGCGCGGCGATCGGCGAGTGGCCGGAGCAGTTTGCCGGGCTGCGCAGCCAGCTGGACGGAGCCTGCAACGAGACGCTCGCCGCCTTCGCCGGTATCCGCGACGTCGAGCGCGGCAATGGCGATCTGGTTGCGGTCTTCCGCGCACTGCGCCACGTGCCGCGCGCGCTGGAGGCGCTTTATCCGCTTGCCGTGCAGTTTCCGCCCGTGAGCAGCTTCTTTCTCAACGCGGCGAAGCGCGATGATGAGAACCTGCTGGCGCGGCTGGCGGCCGGCGCAAGCGAGCACACCGGCATCTTCCACGATCACAACGAGCCCGGCAGCCGCGGCGGCTTCTCGGTCTACGTGCCCGAATATTACACGCCCGACCGGACCTGGCCGCTGGTGATGGCGCTGCATGGCGGCAGCGGCAACGGCCGCGGCTTCCTGTGGAGCTGGCTGCGCGATGCCCGCAGTCTTGGCGCTATCCTGGTGGCGCCGACCGCGACCGGCCAGACCTGGGCACTGATGGGCGATGACACCGACACGCCCAATTTCATGCGCATCCTCGAGACCATGCGGAGCCGCTGGAGCATCGACGGCTCGCGCATGCTGCTGACCGGCATGAGCGACGGCGGCACCTTCTGTTATGTCAGCGGGCTTGACGGCAGCTCGCCGTTCACGCATCTCGCGCCGGTGTCCGCGACTTTCCATTCGCTGATGGCGGAAATGGCCGACGCAACGCGCATGCAGGGCCTGCCGATCTTCATCACCCACGGCAAGCTCGACTGGATGTTTCCGGTGCAGACCGCGCGGCAATCGCAGGCGGCGCTATCGACCGCCGGCGCCGACGTCACCTATCGCGAGATCGATGATCTCAGCCACACCTATCCGCGCGAGATCAACGCGGAGCTGTTGGCGTGGCTGAACGGATAATGAACGACCTCTCCTTAGATGCGCCGCATGGCCGCGGAACCTTCACTCCGGGCCGACGTTATCGCCCGTCACCGGAGGTTAGCTATGCGGACGTTTTTCGGAATGATTTTGGGCGCGCTACTGCTTGCTGGCGGCGTCTATATCCATGATTCGATGCAGACGTCGTCGGTCGCCAATGGCGAGGTCGCGACCACCAATCGCACCATCGTGAACTGGGATGTCGCGAAGGCCGATTGGGACGCGTTGCGCGACCGCGCGCACAAGGACTGGGTCCGGATCTCGTCGAAGTAGCACGCCGTATCATGAACAAGGCGCCGTCGCGATCCGCGGCGGCGCCTTTGTATTGGCGACGATCAACGTTACGCGCGTCAGTTCATCTTGGCCTTGCGGGCGTCGGCGATGACCTGCTCGAACTCGGCCATGCTCAGCACGCCCGGCACGCGGTACTTGCCGACGATGAACGACGGGGTCCCGCGGAAGCCGAAGGCTTCGGCCTGGTCGTTGTTGCGCTTGAGGACGGCGTCGATGTCCTTGGCGCGATCGGTGAGGTCGCGCTTCAGGCGATCCATGTCGACACCGGCCGCCGCGAGCAGCTCGTTGATGCGCGGCTCGGTCAGCCGCGAGCTGACGCCCATCATGGCGTCATGGGCCTGGTGGTACTTGTCCTGAAATTTCGCGGCGAGCGCGATCCGCGCCGCCGTGACCGACACCGGCCCGAGGATCGGCCAGTCCTTCATGACCAGCCGCACCTTGCCGTCGTCCTGGACGACCTGGCGCAGCTCGGGCTCGAGCTTGCGGCAATAGGGACAATTGTAGTCCGACCATTCGATGATGCTGATATTGCCGTCGGGATTGCCGGCGACAGGAACGTCCGGATCGCGCAGCACCTTGGCTTCAGTCAGCACCTCATCATCGTCGGCGGCCGCGCGCGCCAGGCTGATACTGCCCACTGCGAGGGCGCCCGCCCCGATCAGCGTCAACGCCGTACGGCGCGTCGGCGCGAGGCCCTTCCTCCTGAATCCAGTCATATCTTGTCCCGTTTCGGTCCCATCGCCGCAAATACGGATCGGGACCGCGAATTGTTACGGATCATATAGAGTGTCGCGGCCACAATGTCATCGCACCAGCAGCGTGATCGCCAGCGGGACCAGGAACGAGGTCACCAGAGCGTTCAGGCTCATGGCGATGCCGGAGAAGACGCCGGCGATCTCGTCGACCTGGAAGGCGCGTGCGGTGCCGATGCCATGCGCGGCAAGACCCGCGGCAAAGCCGCGGGCACGGAAATCGGTGATACCGGTGCGGTTCATCAGCGGCGTCACGATGATCGCACCCATGATGCCGGTAAGAATGACCGCGACCGCCGTCAGCGAGGGATCGGCATGCAGGGATTCGCTGATACCCATGGCGACACCCGCCGTGACCGATTTCGGCGCCAGCGACAGCACCACCTCGCGCGGCAGGCCGGCGAATTCCGCCAGCAGCACCACCGACACCACCGCCGCGACCGAGCCCGCGGCCAGCGCCACCAGCATCGGCACGATGGAGGCGACCACGCGCGTGCGGTTCTCGTAGAGCGGCACGGCGAGCGCGACGGTGGCGGGACCCAGCAGGAAGTGCACGAACTGCGCGCCGGCGAAATAGGTGGTGTAGGAGGTGCCGGTCGCGAGCAGGAACGCACCGATGATCCACATCGCATGCAGCACGGGATTGGCGAGCGGATGGCGCCGCGTCGCCAGCGACACCGCATCCGTGGTCGCATAGACCAATAGCGTCACGGTCAGCCAGAGCAGCGGCGATTGCGAAAGATAGACCCAGAGCGAGAACGGATTGTCCTTCATCGCACGTCCTGTTGCCGCAGCAGGCGGCTGACGAGGCGAAAGGTCAAGACGGTCGCGAGCAGCGTGATCGCGACCGAGAGCGCGAGCACCAGCATGATGGCGATGCCGTGGGATTCGAGCAGGTCGAGCTTCTGCACGACGCCGACGCCGGCCGGCACGAACAGCAGCGAGAGATGCGCGAGCAGGCCCTTGCTTGCGGTCTCCACCCCGCCATCGCGCAGCGGCCCGCGCACCAGGATCGCGAAGCGGTCGCGGGCGAGCAGCAGGATCAGGAGCAGCAGCAGGCCGAGCACAGGCCCCGGCAGCGGCAGGCCGAGGCCGCGCACGACGGCTTCGCCGATCAATTGACAGAGCAGGATGAGACCGAGACTCGCAAGCATGACGGTCGCATCAAGGGATGCGTCGGCAGGCTTGTCAATCGCCGCGCTGGGTGTGGGCCGCGCGTGGCATCTGCGGAGCCGCGGCGCGAGGCAACATCGCCATCAGCGTGCCGGTCATGGTGGCGATCGGCGTGGTCTTGCCATCGTGCTCGGCAAAGGCCCTGGCCTCGCAGAAGGTCAGCGTGCGGCCGGGCTTGACGACTTCGGCCTTGAACACGAAACGCTCGCCGCGGGCGGGTGCGAGCAGCGTGGTCTTGAACTCGACGGTGAGGATGTCGGCTTCACGCGGCATCAGCGTGAAGGCCGCCACGCCGCAGGCATTGTCGAGCCCTGCGGTGATGATGCCGGCATGGACAAAGCCGTTCTGCTGCGTGAAGGCCGGCGAATGCAGCATTGCCAGCTCGACCTCTCCCGGCGCAAGGCGGACGATCACGATGCCGAGCGTGTGCATCGCCGGCTGGCCGTCGAACATGGCGATGGCCGCTGCGCGATAGCCCGGGTTTTTCGGCTCGAACGCGGCCATGGCTCAGGCCTCGGCCGGTTCGGCGAGCTGCTTCATGGCAGCCTCGCGGATCGCGTCCGCGAACGGCGCCGATTTGCGCAAGCCGCGGTCCATATGCACGCCGGTGATCTCGCAGAACGCGGCAATCTCGCCGGTCTCGGCATTGATCATATCGTGCCGGAAGCGGATCGACTTTTCGCGCAGCTCCAGAAGTTGGCTGCGGATTTCGACGATGTCCCCGGCGAGCAGCTCGCGCCTGTAGGTGATGTTCTGCTGCACCGCAGCCATGCCGCGGCCGGATGAGCGCAGATAGCTCGGCGTCAGCCCGAGCCGGGCGAACAGATTCCAGTTGGCCTCGTCGAACTTGCCGACATACCACATGATGTTCATGTGACCGACGTGATCGCACTGCCACGGATAGACCGTGCCGCGATAGGTCGCCTCCTGCGCCATCGCAATTTCTCCCTGCCCGTTTTCGCCCTTTGATTGTTGATACGGTAGCGTATCAGCCTCCTTCCGCGTTAGCAATACGGCACCGTATCAAGAACCGGTGAGGCTTCCTTCATGAGCGACGGCAAGGGCGATGTCTGGGTCGAGGCGGGGTTTACCGAGCTCGCCCGCTCGGGGGTCGAGGGGGTGCGGGTCGAGGTGCTCGCCAAGAATTTGGGCGTCACCAAAGGCGGCTTCTACCGCCGTTTCGCCGACCGCGCCGCGCTGCTCGACGCCATGCTGGAACGCTGGCGCGAGGGGCGCACGGCGGCCATCGCGCAGCAGACCAGCCTCGACGGACAAGCCCCGCGCGAGCGGCTGAGGGCGGTGATCCAGCTCTATTCCGAGCGGCTAAATCCCGAGGGCATGGCGATCGAGCTTGCGATCCGGCAGTGGGCCCGCGCGGACGAGAGCGCGGCGGCGGCGGTCGCGAGCGTCGATGCGGCACGCCTCAAGCATGTCGCCGAACTCTATCGCGCCACCGGGCTGGCGGCGGAGGAGGCGGACGCGCAGGCGTTCCTGTTCTACTGCTTCATCTTCGGCCAGAGCCTCTTGTTCGTCGAACGCGGGGCGCGCAAGCGGTCGCAGCTCGTGGCGAAATCGGCCGAGAAGCTATTGGATTAAAGCAGGAGGCCGGAGCCTGGCTCCGGCCTCCGCATCGTCTCGAAGCCTCAGGCGGCGCCCTTCAGCTTCTTGTTGCATTCGCTGTAATAGCCGCCGCCCTTCTCGATCCACTTCATGCCGCCATTGCCGTTGGTGGCCTTGTTGGCGTTGTACTGGTCGACGCAAGTGTGCAGGCGCGCCTTGCCGGCGGTCTCCTTGGCATATTTCGGGTCCACCGCATTCGGGTAGATCGCGGGTCCGGCCGGCAGGGTCGGGGCTGGCGCGGCAGCGGGGGCCACCTCCTTCTTGGCCTGCTTCTCGGCGGGAGCGGCCGGCGCAGCCGCGGCTGGCGCAGCGGCGGGCATTGCGTCCGCACCGCACTGGGCCTTGCGGAAATCATTCCACTTCATGGTGCCGAGCGAGCCATCCTTCTTGGCCGCCTGATATTTTGCGCTGCACTCCTGCGAGGTCAGCGCCTGTGCCGGCGCGCTCGCCACCAACGCGGCAAATCCCGACACCGCAACCGCACACAACAATTTTGATTGAATGGTCATCCTGAGGTCTCCTCCTTGGTCTTCCCCGACGGAAGCGAAACGAGGATTGCTATCCTAGCGTGCTCGCGGCTTCCGACAAGGAAGCGATGGCATTCGCGGCCAAAATATAGTGATCCCGTCGTTTGGATTTATTCATGTCGCGTTCAGCAACGCGGGCCGACTTTTGCTCTCTTCGCAATTCCCGCAAGAGAAGAGTGCAACACCATGACCTTCGCCTCCCGTCTCGCCGTCGTCGCCCTCGCCTCGCTGCTCGCCACCGGCACCGCTTTCGCCCAGACCGCGGCACCGGCAGCCAAGACCGATACCAAGACCACAACYGCCGCCCCCGTGGACAAGAAGGCCCCGAAGGAGCATTCGGCCGAGTCGCTCGAATGCTCCAAGCAGGCCGATGCCAAGGGCCTGCACGGCAAGGAGCGCAAGAAATTCCGCTCCGAATGCATCAAGACCGCCAAGGCCGGCACCGCCGCCCCGGCTGCCGCGGACAAGAAGTAAGTCCGTCACATCCTCTCGGCTTCGGCGAGACGCGCRCGCATTGCGGCATGACGAGCCTGCAATTGTGCTGATCTCGCCGATTTGCAATAAGGTGGCGTGAAGCAAATCACCGCCTCCCTGCCGTTCGAATGGCCAAGCCGTGCCAAGGTTTTGAGCACGGTGGAGACCCTTGTTATCGGCACCGCCGGTGGACTCCTGTTTCTCGTCGCGGGCCTCCCCGGCGGCCTGATCTCGGGCTCCATGATCGCAGTCGGCATCGCCGCGATTGCCGGGCGCCAGCTCATGCTGCCGCCGCTCCTGACCCAGACCGTGCTCGTGCTGCTCGGCATATCGCTCGGCTCCGTCGTCTCGCGCCATTTGATCCAGCAGGTCAGTGCCTATCCCCTGACCATCGGGCTATTGGCGCTCGCAACCTTCTGCTCGACCTTCGGCTCGAGCTATTACCTCCAGCGCATCCATGGCTGGGACCGCACCTCGGCGTTCCTCGCCGGCAGTCCCGGCGCGCTGTCGCAGATCACGATCCTGGCGGTCGAACGCGGCGCCGATCTGCCGGGGATCGCGGTGGTGCAGACCCTGCGCGTCATCATCCTCACCGCGGCGCTGCCGATGGTGCTGGCGATCGCAGGCGTCGCGCCCTCCGCCGCGCCGTCACTGACGACGGTGATCGCCTCGCCGCTCGAGCTCGTCGCGCTGGTTGCCGCCTCGCTGGCGCTGGCGCTGCTGTTGCGGCTGATCAAGTTTCCGGCGAGCTGGATGTTCGGTGCGATGATCGGCTCCAGCGTGCTGCATGGCGCGGGCTGGGTCGAGGGCGGCCTGCCGAACTGGGTGCGCGGCGTGGCGCTGGTCGGCATCGGCGCGCTGATCGGCAGCCGTTTCGCGCGGATGCGGATCAAGACGCTCGCCGGCCATATCAACGCGGCGCTGGGCTCGTTTGCGGTGGCAATCGCCGTCTCCGGCATCTTCGTCGCGATCGTGGCGCTCACGACGCAAGTGAAATTCTCCGACGTCGTCGTCGCCTTCGCGCCAGGCGCGATGGACGCGATGCTGGCGCTGGCCCTGACGCTGCACATCGACCCGATCTTCGTCGGCGCCCATCATTTGTCGCGCTTCGTGTTCGTGACGATCGCGACCCCGGGCATCGTGCATTTGTTCGGCCGCACCCAGGACGACGTGGACGATTAGGTCTTCTCCCTCGCCCCGCTTGCGGGGAGAGGGTCGGGGTGAGGGGCTGCATCCACAATCGCGGTAATGGACGGACTCGCGGAGGCTCCCCCTCACCCGATCGCTTCGCGATCGACCTCTCCCCGCAAGCGGGGCGAGGTGATCAACCCCGCTTCACCGTCCGGACAAAACCCCAGGCGGCGATCGCGGCCATGAGCAGCGAGATCAGCACGTTGTAGCCGGCGAGCGAGAGGCCGAGGAAGCGCCACTGCACCTCGTCGCAGCGCACGACCTTGACGGTGTCGAGCCGCGACAACAGATCGCCGGCGCTGCCGAGATTAATGACGGGACCGGAGCAGTCGGTCGGCCCCTTCCAAAACCCCCATTCGACGCCGGAGTGATAGGTGCCGAGCCCGGCATTGGCGAGCGTCGCCAGCGCGAGGAGCGCAAGGCCGGCGAGCAGCAGCGGCCGCGGCGCGCCGCTTCTCGCCGCAAGCGCGGTGAGCGCGCCGAGCGGGATCGCCAGATAATAGGCGTAGCGCTGCTCCAGGCAGAGCGGACAGGGCAGGATCTCCAGCACGAGCTGGAAGAACCAGGCGCCCGCAATCGTCACTGCGGCGATCAGCGTGACCGCGAGCGAGGCGGTCAGCGCGGGGCCGGCGCCGGCCGGCCCGAACGCGGGTATTGCAGCACTCTGGGTCGTCACGGCAGCCTCGTTCGGATGGGGCGTCGCCCTAAGCCTCTAGCCCCGGCCCATCCGGCTGTCGAGAACGGCCGACATCACTTTGGCGCGGGTTGACCCCGCTTTGTCCATGGCTATAGTCCGCCGGCTTCGCGACGCCCGCTTTTGGGGGGCCGACCGAGGGCCCCTGTGGCGGAACTGGTAGACGCGCTCGACTCAAAATCGAGTTCCGCAAGGAGTGCTGGTTCGATTCCGGCCAGGGGCACCAAGCTTCGCTCGCTTCGCGAGCTACGCTTGGCACGGCCAGCCTCCGCTCTCGCGTAGCGAAGCGACGAGGCTTGCCCTGCGAAGCCTCTTGGCGAAGCAGGGCTGACATGGCCCCCTGCCCTAGCAATCGTCACATCTCCACTGTATAAGCCGGTAGCTTCTTCACTTAACCGAAGAGGCTCATATGAACGACCTGCACGCGTGGCTTTCCGAACAGCACCACGGTTTGCGGACCTTCCAGATCTTTCAGCAAAAGCTCGAGACGCTCGGCCGCGACGACCCCGGACAGCGCGGCCTGTGCCGCCTGCTGAGCAGCATGGTCGGCAGCTATGTCGAGACCTTCGACGAGGCCCCGCTGCCGGTCGAGGTCGCCGACGGCGCCTATCACCGCCTGCTGACGCTGGTCGCAAGCCTCGATCTCCACGCCGACGCCGACCGGCGGCTCGCCGACATCAACCGCGTGGCAACCTGCGAGCTCTGGCAGTGACGCCGCGAAGCGGCAGCGAGCGTCACCGGACCCGCGTGTAAGTCGTGGTCATCGTGTAGTTTTTGCGCGGACCCGACACCACGTGACGAACGACGAAGCGACCGTCGGCCAAGAAGGTGTAAGTCGACAGATAATTGTCGAGATTACAAAGATGGCGCGCGCTTCCGCTCAGCTCTCCTCCCGAAGGGGCAGACAGTGAAATCGCGTGAAACAGCCGCGGCGGATCCTCCTTGAAGAAGACCTCGAATCCRCTGTCGCTGTTGCTGAAGATGTAATCGCGCTCCGCCTGCAACTCGGTGCCGTTCAACAGCTTCAGATTTCCCTGTTCTCGATAGGCCAGCCGCCGCTCGTCCAAGGGCGCGAGGATCGCGACGCCCTGCATGGTCGCTTGACCTTCGATGACACGGTCGAACGACCAGGGGCCGATCAGTCTCCTCGTCACCTCCGCGGCGTCACCCCAGCCATCGATCATGGTTTCGTTCATATCCTTGGACCACCCCATTCAGCAACCGGTGCGGCCTCGGAGAGCCCGCGGCAGGGAGTTCGACTTCGCCGAGCCGATGCCTATATCCTACGGAGAACGGGTGTCGATGCAGCGAGCAATTTGATGACCAGGAGGCGCACGACAGAGCCGGACGCCGACGACCTCCCCCGCTATTTCGTCTGGGTCCGGGGCCTCGAAGGCCCCGAACCGCAGAAATGGACGGCGATGGATTTCGGCGTCGGTGACTGGAAGCGGCCGCTTGTGCTGGCCTATCTGGAGTTGCCGGAAGGCGAGCGGCATCTGCCATTGTCGGCGCTGGCGCGGCGATATCCGCCGCCGCGGGTGGATGTTTCGTAGGGTAGGCTCGCTCTCACTTGCCCCGCGCCGCGGTCGGCGTCAGGCCGAACCGCCGGCGAAAGCAGCGGTTGAAATATGAGAGGTCGTTGAAGCCGCAGGCAAAGGCGATGTCGCTGATACGGGTCTCGTCACGGGCGAGCAGGTCGGCAGCCTTGCGCAGGCGCAGCTCGGTGAGGCGGGTGGTGAAGCTGGCGCCGGCCTCGAACAGCAGCTCGTTGACGTAGCGTTCGGACAGGCCGGCGGCGGCCGCGAGTTTCTGCGCCGAAAAATCCGGCTCGTGGAAGCGTGCTTGCAGGATCGAGAGCACGGCCTTGAGCCGCACGGCGCGCAGGCCTCGGCGGCGCGCGGCGGCGGCGACATCGCTGCGGGCCCCTAAGCCAATTGCAGCCAGATCGAGCAGATGGCCGGCGATCGCCATGCCGGCCTCGTCGGCGGCAGCGGGTTGGCGCAGCAGAAGATCGCTGTAGTCCATCGCCAGCGACAACGCCCCGCCGGGCTCGAGTTCGCGGCCGACGAGATCGTCGACGCCGGGCACCATTGCCCGCAGCGTGTCGACCGGGAGATGCACGTTGGTGAAGCGCTTGTGGCTCGCGCCGTCGGCGGCGAAGAACGGCTCGTCCAGCTTCAACAGCACCATCGATCCCGGCTGCATGGTGAATTCGCGGCCACGATGGACCACCTGCGAAGAGCGATCGCCGGTATTGCGCGCGAGGCAAAAGCGGTCGTCACCGGTCTCGAGCACCTGGCGCTTTTCCCGCCGCACCGTGACGAAGCTGCCGTCGCAGCGGCCGAGCATGGTCGTGCCGACGTGGATCGAATTCATCGCTGCGCGGAACGGCACGTCGGAGGCCGGGTCGAGCTCGCCGGTGTTGGAGAAATGCTCGAACAGTTCGGCGAAACGGATGAAGCGCTGCCGGTCGGACAGATCCTGCGGCAGCATGTCGGTCGAGAGCGCTTTCCTGATGACGGACATCGAAAGAACTTCCGGAAAAGACTTTTGGGAAAAAGGTCGTGCAGGAAACCGGCGGCAGCCTGTCAGGCCGAAAATGAACGCCCGCTGAAGATCGGCGACCGCAAGCTATCAGCACRCCAACGTGAATCAAGCTGCGCCGGTCAGTCCAAGCCGCCGCACTTCCGGCGCCGGACAGTCCAAGACGGTCCACGCGGCCCAGCCATATTCAGGCGGCGGATGCGGGGCGCGGCTAGCGGTCGGTGTCCGGGCAACCGGGCGGCCCGAGCCTGACGCCCGCTGGAGGAGACAACGACATGGGAAGCTCTCTACCCCGCAGCCTCGTGCTCGGTGGCGTCATCGCGGCCAGCCTTTCGATCGGTTACGCGCTCGGCGCGCAGCCGCACATGGACGAGGCCATCGCGATCCTGCAATCGGCCCGCGCCGAGCTCGGCAAGGCCGAGCCGAACAAGGGCGGCCATCGCGAGAAGGCGATCGGCCTGATCGACCAGGCGATCGCCGAAGTGCGCGCCGGCATCGCGTTCGCGGCCGGGCATTGAAGCAACGGCATCAGGGAGCACACAACATGATGCGAACCGTCTTTAGCGCGGCCCTCGCGTTTGCCGCGATCACAGGCGTTGCCCAGGCGATGCCGCTCGCCTTGCCCGGCGCAAACATCAATGGCGATGTCATCGCGGTTGCCGGCGGCTGCGGCCCCGGCTGGCACCGCGGCCCATATGGCGGCTGCCTCAGGAACTACGCCAACCCCGCCGCGCATGCCTGCCCGCGCGGCTACCATGTCGGCCCCTATGGCGGCTGCCGCGGCAACGGCAGGTAACTGCCGGCCCAGACGGCCGTTTCGCAATAGCGGCCGCCTCGCAATAGGACTTAAAGCCCGGGCTTGCCCGGGTTTTCTTTTGCCAACTGTGGCGGAGTTCATAGACGGCCGGGGCAAGACGGCCCAATCGTTGTTGCTACCTCAGCGGGATTATGGGTGAGATACATCCATTATCATTTCACGATGAAATCACGGATTGAATTTAGAGGATGCCGCCTGAGCGGGGCTTAAAGCATCCCCCAGAATTTTTGGAGGAGTCCATGACGCACCAGGACGGGGCGCCGCAGGGCGGTCCTGCAAGGCCGGACCATACGCACGATGATCCAAGGGCCGCGGCGAATGCACCCGACGCACGGGCGCCGCGCAAGCTGGTGCTGTTCGCCGACGGCACGGGCAACGCGTTCACCAGCCAGGAATCCAGCGTCTGGCGTCTCTACGAGGCGCTCGACCATACCCAGCCCGACCAGATCGCCCACTACATCAAGGGCGTCGGCACCGCCGGCTGGGCGCCGCTCGCCGCGCTCGACGGCGCCACCGGCATCGGCGTGCCCGGCAACGTCCGCAAGCTCTACCGCTTCCTGTGCTGGAACTGGCGTCCCGGCGACGAGATCTACATCTTCGGCTTCAGCCGCGGCGCCTTCACCGCGCGCACGCTGGCGTCCATGATCGCAAGCCAGGGCCTGGTGCCGGCGGCGATCGGCGACACGCCGGTGTCGCATGGGGAAATGGAGCGCAACGTCATGGCCGCGTGGCGGGAATACCGCCGCCACACCGTGCCGTTGAAGAAGAGCCTGCCGACGATCTGGATCGCACGCTTCATCCGCGATGTCCTGCTCTATCTCTATCACTTGATTTGCAGGCACCGTTCCTACGCCGATGTCCGCGCGGCCATGAAGGGCCGCGAGGACATCGACATCGAATTCCTCGGGTTGTTCGATACGGTGGAGGCCTTCGGCGTCCCGATCGAGGAGCTGCGCGTCGCGATCGACTGGGCGATCTGGCCGATCTCGTTCCGCAATCACCGGCCCTCGCAAAAGGTCAAACACATCCGTCATGCGCTCGCGCTGGACGACGAGCGCACCACCTTCCATCCGCTGCGGATCGACCAGAGCCACCTGGCGCCCGACCAGACTGTCAAGGAGGTGTGGTTCGCCGGCGTCCATTCCGACATCGGCGGCGGCTATCCGGAGTCCACGCTGTCCTTCGTGCCGCTGGCCTGGATGGCCGATGAGCTCGGCGACAGGCTGCGCTTCCAGGACGGCGAGATCGAGCACTTCAAGGACTATCAATCAGCCATCGGACCGATGCACGATTCACGCGGCGGCGCCGCCGTGCTGTACCGCTACGGGCCGCGCCCGGTCCTCGCGGGCATCGTGAACGGCGGGTTGCCGGTCGTGCATTTCGCGGTCATCGAGCGCATGCTGTTCGGCTGCGACGATTACGCCCCGATCATGCTTCCGGCCGACTGCCTCGTGCTGCTGCCGGACGGAACGAAGCTGGCGCTGCGGCCGGATGGAGAGGACAAGGACCTCGCCGAGCAGCAGACGCGCGAGGTCATGAAAGCCGCCTATCTGGCAAAGGCCACGGGCCCGCGGCGCGAGAAGGAGGCCAGGGCATTCACCGCGATGAGCACGCCCGACGCCGCCATGTCGAGCCTCACGCGCGACACCGTGTGGTGGCGGCGCGTCGCCTATTTCTCGCTGCTGTTCATGGTCGGCGTGATCGCCGCCTGGCCGTGGATCGCGCACGCGCTGGTGCAGTGGTCCGAGGACCGTGCCCTGGAGGGCACCGRCACGCTGTCGGTCATCACCAACATCGACTGGGTGCTGGGCGCCGTGGTGGCGCCGCTCACCAATCTGCTGAGGGACGTATCGCCATCCTACGCGGCGCCCTGGCTCAACATCGCGACCTACTATCCGTTCCTGACCTCGATCGTCGCGATCATCACGCTGTGGGTCTGGAACAAGAACTCGCAGCTGCGCGACACCATCCAGGAACGCGCACGTCTCGCCTGGCATACGCCGCGCCGCAGGGCGAGCCAGAGCCACATCAGTGAGCCGGGCGTGTTGATGAGGTTCGGCCACTGGATGCGGATCAATGCCGGGCCCGCGCGCCTGGTCATCGCCAAAGGGCTGGTGCCGGCCATCTTCCTGCTCACGATCTTCGGCTCGGCGGCGCTCATTGCGTCGAGCAGCCTGTTCACCGGACGCCTCGCGCTTGGAAAGGTCTGCTCACCTCCCGCAATCAAGGATTCCGCCACGCTTCGGACCGGAACGCCAGTGCTCGATGAACCGATCGACGCAAGCGGACAGTTCGACACCCGGGATTTCTGCTGGTGGAGCGGGCTCGCCGTCGAGAAGGGCCGCAAATACCGCGTCTTCGTCGAGATCAAGGAGCCCTGGTTCGACCGCACCATCATGAGCGGCGTGAACGGATTCCAGACCTACCAGCCGCATCATTACTTGGCCCTGCCGGAGCGCCGCCTGTTCGGTGCGGACTGGTTCCAGCCCGTCGTTCGCGTCGGCAGCAAGGGCATCAACGACCTGCCGCTCAAGGCCGTCAACATGATGCCCGCCGACGAATTGCCGCGCCGGATGAGGCCGACCCTGCCTGCGGAGGACGATATCAGCAGAAGCAAGGACAGGTATCCGGTTCGGCTCGACGACACTGACGAGTTCAAGGGCAAGCTCGACAAGCTCGGCAACTTCCAGCCGATCCCGCAGGCCATGCTCGACGAGGCCCAACAGGTCTGGAAGAAGCAGGCGCTGGCCGGCCGCATCGTCGCGGAATTCGTGGCGCCCGACTCGGGCGAGTTGTTCTTCTACGTCAACGATGCCGTTCAGATATTCCCGCGGCTGCTCCCGGAATCGATGATCCCGTCCTGGCTCGACATCATCCAGGGGCCGCACGATCTGTACTACAGGAACAACAGCGGCACGGCGGCGATCAGGATCCAGCGCCTGCCGGCGCCGCCGATGCCGGCGGACAAGCCGACACCGCTGGCCAGCAAATAGCGGCAAGGCCGGCCGCGGCCGTGCTTCGCACGGTCGAGCGACACTCGCCCTCGGCCCGCTCCCAACGGAGTGGCAGAAGCCGCGCCCCCATGATTATGGGTGTCGCGGCGGCCGCGCTGCGGCTAAACTTGCTTGCGCCGCGGGGGACACGCGGTGCGGGACGATGATCATGACCGAACAGGGCGAGACGGGTGAGACCATCACCATCCTCCTCGTCGAGGACGACGCCCCGACCTGCTGGCGGCTCCAGGACGCGCTGGTCAAGGCCGGCTACGAGGTGCGCACGGCGGGCACGCTCGGCGAGGCCCGCAGCGCTCTTGGTGACGGCGCGCCGCGCGTGCTCCTGACCGATCTGCGGCTGCCCGACGGCCATGGCGTCGAACTGATCAGCGAGACCCGACGGCGCTTTCCCGACACCGAGATCATGGTGATCTCCGCGCTCGGGGACGAAGAGAGCGTGATCTCCGCGATCACCGTCGGCGCGACCGGCTATCTGCTCAAGGACGCCTTCCCGACCGACATCGCCACGACCGTGCGCGATCTGGTCGCCGGGCATTCGCCGATCTCGGCCTCGATCGCGCGCTTCATCGTGCGCAGAACGCAAGGTACCGCGCAAGTCACGGCCGAGCCGGCGCCCGGGCTCGTGCTCAACACCGCAAAACTCACCCCGCGCGAGATCGACATCCTCTGGGGCATCGCCAAGGGCTTCAGCTACGCCGAGATCGCGAGCCATCTCGGCCTGTCCAGGCAGACCGTGCCCGGCCACATCAAGAACATCTATCGCAAGCTCGAGGTGCACACCCGCGGCGAGGCGGTGTTCGAGGCGGTGCAGCAGGGCCTGATCAAGCTGTGAGCCAGGCCGTGAGCCATGTCGCGGCGAAGGCACCCACGCGCGCGCGGCGGCGGCTTCTCTCGCGCCTCGTGCCTTATCTGCTGCTCCAGGCGCTGATCGTGATCGCCACCATCCTCGGGCTGCGGCTGCTGCAGCCGAGCGATCCCGACGACTTTGCCGTGAGCGAATTTCTGTTGCGGGAGGACGGCGCGACGCGGCCGGTGACGCTGCCGCATTTCACGTCGTCGCGCTATTCGCTGGCCGACCCGCCGCTCTATTCGGGCACGTTCGTCTTCAAGCCGGATGCGGCAAACACGGCCTGGTCGGTGTTCCTGCCACGCTTCAGCAATGGCGTGGAGGTCGCGGTCAACGGCGTCGCGATCCTGGACTCCCGGCGCGATCCCACCGCCAACCGGCCCGACCGCAACACGCCGGAGATCACGGTGATCCCCTCGTCGCTGCTGCGCGACGGCAGCAACGACATCACCGTCCGGCTGCTGGTGTGGGGTCCGCTGCGCGGCTTCCTCGACACCGTCTATGTCGGGCCTGACGCGAGCCTGCGGGGAGCCTACGAGACGCGCACTCTGCTGTTCGTGACGCTGCCCGTGGTGTTCTCGGCCTGGCAGTCGCTGCTGGCGGTGATCCTCGCCATCATGTGGCTGATGCGGCGGCACGAGCCGGTCTATGGCGTGCTGGCGGCGGGAATGCTGGTCGGCGCGATGCAGGCCTTCGCGCCGGCGCCGCTGCCGCCCGCGCCCTATCCGCGGCTGGCCGCCATCCTGCTGGCGTCCGCGCCGATCGAGAGCGCGCTGGTGGTGACGTTCGCGGTGCTGTTCTTCGGCTGGCGCTGGCCGCGCTACGGGCTGCTGTTGTTCGTGCCGGGGCTCGTCATCCTGCTGGTCGGGCTCTTTGCAAGCCAGCCGATCCCGCGCATCACCTTCCTGTTCCTCGGGGTGCCGACCGTGGGCGTGTGCCTGATGCTGCTGGTCGTCATCCTGACGTGGGCGGTGATCAGGCGGCAGGACGCGGCGAGCTTTACCTTCGGCTGCGCCGTGACCATCGTGCTGACCTGCTGGTTTCACGACATGCTCTCGGCGTTCGAGTTCGTGTCGGACGATCGCACCTTCGTCACGCGGCTGTCCTATTCCGCGATGCTGGTGGCGATCGGCGCCGGACTGACCTGGCGCTTCGCCCGCGCGCTCAACGAGGTCGACAGTTTTGCCGGCCAGCTCGTCGCACGCGTGCGCGAGGCCGAGGAGCGGCTGAAGGCGAGCTTTGCCCGCGAGGAGGAACGCGCGCGGGCCGCGGCGCTCGCCAACGAGCGCACGCGGCTGATGCGCGACCTGCATGACGGCCTCGGCGGCCAGCTCGTCAGCATCGTCGCGCTGTCCGAGCGCGGACACGAGGGCGCGACCATCACGAATGCGGCGCGCGCCGCGCTGAAGGATCTCCGCCTCGTCATCGACTCCATGGACGACATCGGCGGCGACCTCATGCTGGCGCTCGGCTCCTGGCGCGAGCGCGCGGCGGCGCTATTGCGGCCGCACGACATCGCCCTCGACTGGCGCGTGGCGACGCCGCAAGGCCTGCCGTTGCATCCCGAGTTGCGGCCATGGCACGTCATCCAGATCGTGCGCATCCTCGACGAAGCCGTGACCAATGCGGCGAAGCACGCTGGCGCCCGCCACATCACGGTCACCATCGAGACGCTCGACGATGGCCAAGGGAACGGGCATGGGGACGGCCAAAGGAACGGCCAAGGGAACGGCCATGGGCCGTATGGCGTGATCAGCGTCGCGGACGACGGCCGTGGTTTTGCGCTGGCCGGCAACGGCGAAGCCGTGAGCGCGGGACAGACGGCGCGCGGCTTGCGCAACATGAAAAGCCGCGCCGCGCGCTGCGGAGCGACGCTCGATCTGAGCTCGGACATGTCGGGCACGCGTGTGCGGCTGCAATTGCCGCAGCGCTTTCCCGACAGCGACGCGGCCGCGGGCTGAAAAGCCCCCTCCCCGAACGTGTGGGGCGCACGGAGAGAGGGGTCGGGCCGGGATTTTGGCCTGCGGAGGACGGGGGGGGGGTCGCTCGCAAGGCATCCCTTCGCCCAAGCTCTTCCCTTCTTCTCCCTCTGCCCGCATCCGCCTTCGCCAAAGCTTCGGCGGACAAGAGCGGGGCGAGGTGAAGAGGGAGCAGGCTCAGCGCACGCCGACGCGATTGACCGGGCCGCCGCGATTCATCGGCGTGCCGGCGCGAACGCCAACGCCGGGCGCGCCGACGCCGGGGGTCACCACCGCCGCCGCGGCGACCGGCGCCGCCACCACCGCTGCGGTCGGCCGCACCACGCAGCCCTTGGGCACGCCGACCGTCTTGCARTAGACCACCGCATGCGCGGGGCTTGCGCCCAGCGACACCATGGCCGCGCCGGACAGCGCTGCAACCGCCAGCCCGACGCTCAACGCTCCTGCCTTTCGCAACATCTAGCTCTCCTGCTTCCCGTTCGGCTTCGCGATGCAACCATCGGTTCTCGCGGCCGACGTGCAGCCTCAATGGCAAAAGACGGCGCGTGGATACATGCCATGAAGATGGGGGTGCGGCCGGCGTCGCCGGACCCGACACCGCGCCCCGACGCCATGAACATGGCATGGACCGGCCGCCGGCCCGTGCGCGAAGTTCGCCGCCGCTTGATCTCAAGCCGGACAACGACGTTTCCCAACAGAGGTGATTTATGAAGATTTCGGTTCTTGCCGCGCTGCTGCTCGCCACGGCCATCCTGCCCGCGTCGGCGCAATCCGGCCCCACGCTCCAGGAGCAGATGGCCTGCCGCAGCGACGCCAGCAAATTCTGCGCCGAACATGTCGGCAAGCCGCCGCAGATGAACGCATGCCTGCGCGACAACAAGGCGAAGCTGTCGGACGCCTGCCGCAAGGTCGTGGAGTCGCACGGGGGGTGAGACGACCGTCATTCCGGGGCGCGCCCCCGAACTCGGGTATACCGAGTTCGACCTTCTTGAGATGTCCAAGTCGGCAACAGCCGACTTGGACGCGCGAGCCCGGAATCCATCTCGCCACATCTCTGCGGATAAATAGATTCCGGGCCTGCGTGCTGCGCACGAATCCCGGAATGACGAGAGCTGGTCCAAAGCACAAATCTTGCAGGCACTCTGCGTCACGACGCTGTGACTGCTGGAGTGCTCTGCAATGTACGACACGATCATCGTGGGGGCCGGCTCGGCCGGCTGTGTGCTGGCCAACCGGCTGTCGGCCGATCCGGGCCGCAAGGTGCTGGTGCTGGAGGCCGGCCGGGCTGCGCCGCTGGCCTCGGACATTCCGTCGGACTGGCCGACGATGTTCAACACGGCGGTCGACTGGGGCTATTACACCGAACCGCAGGCCGGCTGCCGCGGACGGCGGATCTTCTGGCCGCGCGGCAAGATGGTCGGCGGCTCCGGCGCGATGAACGCGATGATCTATATCCGCGGCCTGCCCTCCGACTACGACGGATGGGAGCAGGCGGGCTGCGCGGGATGGGCCTGGCGCGACGTGCTGCCAAAGTTCATCGGCTTCGAGAGCAACGCGCGCTTCACCGACGATCCCTTCCACGGCACGCGCGGYCCGCTGCATGTGGCCGACGTTCCCCATGTCGATCCGAACGAGCTGAAATGGCTGGAGGCAGCGCAGGCGGCGGGGCTGCCGCACAATCCCGACTTCAACGGCGCCACCCAGGAAGGCGCGGGCTTCTTCCAGTTCGTCATCAAGGACGGCGAGCGCTTCGGCACCGGCAAGGCTTATTTGCGTCCGGTGCTGACGCGCCCCAATCTCGCGCTGAAGACCGGCGTGCGCGTGACCCGCATCATCGTCGAACGCGGCCGCGCGATCGGCGTCGAATATCTCGAGAACGGGCAGCCGAAGAGCGCCTTTGCCACCAGCGAGGTGGTGCTCGCGTCCGGCGCCATCGGCTCGGCGCAGCAGCTTCTGCTCTCTGGCATAGGCCCGGCCGACGAATTGAAGGCGGCGGGCGTCGGCGTCGTGCACGACCTGCCCGGCGTCGGCAAGGATCTCCAGGATCACATCAACATCCCCATCACGTTCTACACCAGGGAGAAGATCGGCGTCGGCGCCTGGACGGAGCAGAGCCTGGCCGCGAGCCTCGGGGAATGGCAGGCGAGCCGCAGCGGCCCGCGCACCTCGCCCTGGGTCGCGGCCGGCGCGCATGTGAGAAGCCGTCCCGACGTCGAGCCCGATCTTCAGCTCTACGGCGCGATCAGCCCGCACCGCGACTATGTCCGCTTCCTGTCATCGAAACCCGGCATCACGCTGCACGCGACGCTGCAACGGCCGAACAGCCGCGGCCGGATCACGCTGCGCTCGGCCGATCCGATCGAACACCCCGCGATCGATCCCGGCTATTTCGTCTCGGATGCCGGCGGCGCTGACATCGCCACGATGATCGAGGGCGTGCGCATCAACCGCCGCATCGCCGCGCAATCGCCGCTGAAGGAGATGATCGAAGGCGAAATCACGCCGAGCGCGGAAGCGATCAGCGATGCCGAGATCGCCGACTATATCAGGGGCCATTGCACCACGCTCTATCACGCCGCCTCGACCTGCCGGATGGGCATGGACGATCTGGCCGTCGTCGATCCGCAACGGTTGCAGGTGCGCGGCATCGACGGCCTGCATGTCGCCGACGCCTCGGTGATCCCGATCATGATCTCCGGCAACATCCAGACGCCGACGATCCTGATCGCCGAATGTGCCGCGGCGGCGATCCTGGGCTGAAGGCTAGTCGTCGAACGGCCTCATCTGCGGGAATCCGCCGCGCCGACGGCCCGCGACATCGCGCGTATCGGAATCCTGGCGCACGTTGCGTGCGACATCATCCCAGTCAGTGCGATCACGCATGCCGCGCGGTTCGTGGGAGTCGTAGTGGCGGCGCGCGACCCAGCGCTCGTGGCGCTCGATCCGGCGCCGCTCGGACGCGGCGCGCTTCAGGTCGGAATCCCTCGCCTTGGCATAGGCGCTGTCGGGTGCGGATGACGGCTCTGTCGATGCCTGCTGCTCGGCAGGCCTGGCGATTGGCGCGGGCGATGCGGGTGCCGGCTCGACCGCGACGGCTTGCGAAGGCTGCGGCGCCGGCGGTTCGGCATTTGCCTGAGTGGTCTGCGTATCGGGCTTTGCTTCGTCCTGCGCCTGCGCGGGCGCGGCGATCATCGCGCCGAAGGCTTGCGAGCCGGTGACATATTGGATGCGTTCCAACGGCGCGTTCGTGGTCGTCGCGGCCACGGGCTCGGCGCGCCGTTCCATCTTGCTGCCGTCCGGCCCCTGCTTGGGCGCGGTCGGATGCATGATGTTGCCGGCGACGATGCCGCCACCGAGACCAACGGCGATGGCGGCGACGATCGAGCCGGCACCGACGAAATAAGCTGTCGAGACGCGCATTGGCCCACTCCCTGTCTGAAGCGGGCAACGCGTGAGGATTACCGGAGGTTCCCGATATCGGCGGTTCCCTGAAGCGCGATGAGAAGTCATCGCGATTCAGCTCATCGTTTGCGCATGATCTTTACGGAAAACCGCTGCTCACTTTTCCGGATCATGCGCGCGGGAACCCGCGGGTCAGATCTGCTGCGCGACCTTTTCCAGCCCGATGATGCGGGCGAGCTTGCGCACTTCTTCCTTCTGATCGTCCCGCAACTGGAACAGCAGCGGCATTGCGGCCGACTTCAACTGCTGGACCTCGTCGCAGTTCGGATCGATCGGCACGCCCGGCGCGTTCGGGTTGGAGAGCTTGTTTGCCGAGATCTTGCGAACGACATTGCGCAGCGCGGTCTCGACCGAGGGCCAGTAATATTCCTGCGACGACGACAGCTTCAGGCGATCCCTGATGCCCGCGATCTGGGCTTCGGACAGCAGCGAATAGTTCTTTTGCGGCTGCGGCTTGGCGGCCACTTTCGGCTTGGCGGCGGCTTCAGCGGCGGGAGCCTCGTTGACGCTCGCCCTTGGCAACGGGAAATCGGACGGCGTTGCGGCGGCAAAGGCCTGGCGCAGCGGCTCGGTCAAGACGGGCGCCTGCGCAAGCTTGTCGGCGGGCACTTGCACCGGCTCGATCGCGGCCGAGGCCAGCGCCAGCGTCGGAATCAGCCGGTCGGCCTTGGCGGCACGGTTGGTTGCGAGCGGCTTCGGCGGCGGCGGCTCCGTGATCATCTCCGCGCTGACGCTGGGCACGCTGTCGCGGCCGAGAATGGCGGTGGTGGCGGCGCCAAGGACGAGGAAGCAGGTCAGCACGACGATGGTGATGGTTTTGGACAAACGTCTCTCCGCGCCCAGCTTCAAGTCCACGTGATCACTGCC